>PLMX01000046.1 GCA_003142635.1 Syntrophaceae bacterium
AAGGCACTGGCCCGACGCAAGTCTGTAGAGATATGATTTCTTCTGTTCCTCCGTTCCTCCAAGGAGCAGAGGGTCACTTGCAAGAGCCTGGGTGGTCAGAATAACCGATGTCGAGGCGCAACACCTTGCCACTTCCTCAACAGCGATAATGAGAGAAAGCATCCCTGCTCCCGCCCCACCATATTCTTCGGGAACCTGGATGCCGAGAAGCCCGTTTTCCGAAAGAATCTTGAAATGCTTCTTGGGAAATTCCTCGGTACTGTCGATCTCCGCCGCCTGCGGTGCAAACTCCGTTTCCGCAATGCGCCTGACGGTATCTCGAAGCATCTTCTGATCATCACTGAGCCTAAAATCCATTGCTTCCTCCTGGACGACGAAATAATTTTCAATGATAGAGAGTACTCTACTCGGACCCGATCCGACCTTGCAGATCACGTTCCCCCANNTTGTTCTAATTCTGTACCTTGCAGATCACGTTCCCCCATCGCCAAGCAATGATGCTCAAAATTGGATCGCGGTGCAATAGTCTCTTCTAAAATTTCAGGTTTTCGACGATCGTGACGACACCCTGTCCACCGCCGCAGCAAGCTGAGAACATGCCGTATTTCCCCCCCGCGCGAACTAGCTGTCTCATGGCGAACATGGCGCATCGGGCGCCTGACGCACCATTGGCATGACCGAACGCGATTGCCCCTCCCAGGGGATTCCATTTGTTTATATTGACTTTTTCCCCGGTCTGTTTCTCAAGCTCTTTGATGACGGCAAGATTCTGAACGGCAAAGGCTTCATTGCATTCAATCACGTCGAGATCGGAAAGCTTCAATCCTGCCCTTTTCAGAGCGATCGGTATCGCATAGGCTGGCGCGACTCCCATGATGGACGGGTCAACGCCACATTCTGCTCCGCAGAGCCACTTCGCCAAGGGCATGTAGCCCCACTCCTTCGCCTTCTTCATGGTCATCATAAGAACAAACGCTCCACCGTCATTGAGACCTGAGGCGTTCCCCGCTGTGACAGTTCCACCTTTTTTGAATACCGGAGACAGCTTTGCCAAGTTTTCCAAAGATTCAAGGCGTGGATGCTCATCCGTTCTGTATTCGAGTGGAGGTTTTTTTTTACCCTGGGGGACCATGACGGAAATGATTTCATCCTCGAAATACCCAGCATCGATCGCCTTTTTGGCGAGGGTCTGGCTTCGGAAGGCGAACTCATCCTGTGCCTGCCGGGAGATGCCGTACTTTTCTGCCAGATTCTCCGCTGTCAAACCCATCTCGAAGGGAGCGTAAGCCCTTCCTTCTTTGGGTGTCGGCTGAAGTTGATAGTCGAGAAGCCGCGGGGGCGTGATGCGGTAGGGTGGCGTACTCGAAGAATACCTGAACGAAAGTTGACTGAACGATTCCATACCGCCGGCTATGATGCAATCCGCTGCCCCGCTGAGGATCTTCCAGGCTGCATGGTTGATACCGTCAATGGAAGAACCGCACTGCATCTCCACGCAGGAAGCCGTTGTGGTCACGGGAAGGCCTGCATTCAGCACCATCCAACGGGCCGGGTTGATGGCATTAGATACGGGAAATGCACTACCAGCAAAAACGGAGTCCAGGTGACCCATCGCGCAGATCTTCGTCTTGTCAACAATCCCTTTCAGAGCGATACTGCCAAGTTCTTCGGATGAAATATCCTTCAGGCTGCCCCCCAATCTGCCGAAGGCTGTTCTCATTCCTTCCACAAAGACAACCTCTCTATTCGCCATAGAACAACATCCTTTCTATATCAAGCTTACCGGCGTCTCTATTTTTCGTACTTATAGAAGCCCTCGCCTGTCTTCCGGCCAAGCTTCTTTTCAGCCATCATCTTTTCGAACAGCGGGGAGGGTTTATACCGCTCCTCTCCGGTCATCTGGTACATCGCCTCAATGGCAAAGGCGCAGACGTCCACACCGGCCAGGTCGATGATTTCCGTGATCCCCATGGGCCAGTTGCACCCAAGTTTTATGGCCATATCGATATCCTCGGCACTTGCCGAGCCATTGTGGATCATGTTTGCCGCCTCGTTGTAGATGAGGCACAGGAACCGGTTTACAATGAACCCCGGAATATCTTTTACAACGATTGGGGTCTTCCCGAATTTCTGGCACAGCTCAACGGTCTTATTTGCCGTTGTGTCACTGGTCTCTTTCCCCCGAATGACTTCAACCAGCCGCATCACCGGAACAGGGCTGAAGTAGTGAGTACCGATCACCCTCGCCGGATTCTTCGTGGCGGCGGCAAGGCTGGTGATGCTCAGGGTTGAGGTATTACTGGCCAGAATGACATCCGGCGGGCAAAGGATATCGAGCTTCTGAAATATCTCCTTCTTGAGTTCAAACTTCTCGAAAACCGCCTCCACCACCATCACGGCACCCGCGACGGCTTTCTTCACGTCCGTCGTACCCGTAAGCCGGGAGAATATATTGTCGTACTGGACCTGCGCCAACTTCCCTTTTTCAACCTTTTTCTCTACGAATTTGAGGATATTTCCGATGCCCCGGTCCACGAAGCCCTGCTCCGTGTCCACGAGGTTAACCTGAAAACCGGCTTCCAGGGCGATCTGGGCTATGCCCGATCCCATGGTCCCCGCTCCAATAACCGTAATCTTTTCACTCATCATTTCTCCTCCTGGTTGTATCCAATAATTCCCATCTTTAAGGGGCTCCCCGTTGTCAAGACAAAAAAACGGGTTGTATATGGTGCATGGTGTCAGCCTGCACGGGTTTTGGCTTTAACCGCTCCTTGACATAAATTTCATAGGGGGTTCGATACCCCAGGGATTCGTGAATCCGCTCCATGTTGTAGAAGAGGAAGTATTTCTCCAGGCTCCTTTGAGCATCAGAAACCATCGTATACTGGTGAAGATAAACCTCTTCATATTTGACCGTCCGCCAGAGGCGCTCGACAAAGATGTTGTCATACACACGGCCACGGCCATCCATGCTGATTCTGATCTCTTCCTTCTGCAGCCGGTTGAGAAA
>PLMX01000028.1 GCA_003142635.1 Syntrophaceae bacterium
CGGGTGAAACGTCAATACGATGGCATCAACGCCATCTGCTGCGGTGTAGAATTGGCGGGTCCGAATCTGAAACTCTTTCCACGGGGGAAGAACTTTGAGCCCTTCCGGGAGAAGAACATCCAGGATGCCAGGAACCACGGCGCCGAGGCGATGGTGTACCTCTGTCCCATGTGTTACCGAACCCTCGGAAAAAAAGCCAAAGAGACAGGCTTGACCAACCTGATGATCAGTGACCTCTGCCGCCTGGCAGTAGGAGAAGCATTACCGGAAGAAAAGCCTTTCTAACGAAAAAAAGCATAGATTATTTCCCCGGGGAAAAGGTTCGTAATGGCTTAAATTGCTGACCTCCGTGTATATTTCGCTGCAGAAAGGACATTGCTGGCCTGGTCCAGAACCGGACTTGCGATGATGGGTCTTGGTTTTGTGGTGGCGAGGTTTGGCTTATTTTTACAAATCATCAGGCAGCCCGGTAGTGTCGCGCTTCATCATGCTGCTTCATTTGGGATTGGGATTGGTCTCGTCCTTTTAGGGACGCTGGTGCATATTGCATCAGGGTTGCTTTTCTTGAAATTCTTGCAGACATTCGATCAAAGTGAACTGCCTTATCATTATAGGCCTTATCTGGGATTAGCCACGACCTTTTCACTGGCTTTGATCGGGTTCATATTGGCCTTTTATTTGTCTATTTAGATATAATCCGGGATCATAGATGAGGAGCGGTACAGATCATTATGCACACTTTCCATCTGTAATCGCCATTCTGATAACAACTAGAATTTAACGGCTATTATCGATCAGGATTTTCTAGGTGTTAAATCAGGATATTCCTGATGGAGATCTCTATGCAATTCTTTTGTAGATGTTTTCAGCAAGCACTCTTCCCTGAAAGCAACAAATCATCAACCTCAACGAAAATGCAGTATTTCAATTCGTTATCAATGATGTGATTTTCCCTATACTTATGATATTGATGAGGTAGTTGATGGACGAAAGGAGCATGTCATGAGCACCCGCACGATAAGGATATTAATGACTAAACTGGGCGATGGTTATGAAGAGGCAGTGGGGAGACTATCCTTTGCTTTCAGGGAAGCGGGCTACGAGATTGTATACGTGGAAAATCAGAGGCCCGAGGCCATCATCGCTTCAGCACTCCAGGAATCAGTTGATCATATCGGAATTACGACCTTGCCCGGAGCTAAAATCGAAGATATCGCCAGAATGATGGAATTGCTGAAAAAAGAGGACATGTCCTATGTCAGGGTTACCGCCGGAGGCTTCTTGGACTATAATGACATTGATAAGGTCAAGGGGGCAGGTGTCGTGGAGTTCTTCCCCAAAGGCACTTCCATATCTGAACTTATCATCTGGGCAAAAGATAATATCAAGCTGACGGATGATTGGTCACAGTAGCGACTAAAAATGCAGGAAGGCAGATCAGGTGGATAAAGTCCACCATGATCCACTTCAGTCATTTTTCTTATCCCCCGCAACAGCTTCCCAGAGTGCCACAGGAATTGGGTGATCCGCAGCAGCCGCCGCTTGCCGGTCCGGCAACTGGCCCGGATGAACCCTTGATATTGTGGACCGACATCAACTTTCTGAGGTTATTGCCTTGGCAGGCTTTGCATTGCAATTGCTCATGGCCGTCAAAAACGATATATTCATTGATAGCACCGCAGCTTTCGCATTGGTATTCGTAAATCGGCATTTTTCTCCTTTTGTTTCCCTTCGTGATTGACGCCTCGATTTAATGATGGGAACAACTGCCATGGTGACCGCCGCAGGTATGATCAATTGTTAATTCCGGCAGTTTATTCTCTTTCAGAAGATCGAGATTATTTTTCACGGTGGCCTCCATGGAACGGTAAACCCTAATCCCGTCGGCATTCAGTTTCCTGAGTGCACCGGTGCCTATGCCGCCTACGACGACCGCGTCAACCCGGCTACTACCCAGCGCCATGATGGGATTGCAGGCCCCATGTTCATGGTGTATATCACTGTTATTAATGGCTGCAGCACCTTCTTGTTCCGTATCCACGATGATAAAGGCCGCTGCGGAACCAAAATGATTATAGACCATGCTGTCCATACCGTTATCTGCTTGAACTGGAAAACATACTCTCACAAATTACCTCCATTATTTCGTTCATTGGATTCTATTTTGAGGGCGTTGCCGTTTATAATCGCCCCCGTTAACTTATAGCGCGCCCCGTCGAGTATCCCGCCGAAAGTCGCTCGGGAGATATTCATCCGCAGCCCTCCATCCTATGCCCCTGCACAGGCTAACCGCACAATCATTGAGTGCATGGACGACTGAAGAGTGCGCGTGATGTCCGTAGCCATGCTGACCGTCATTACACTCACCCATAGCATGCGGCGTATGACTGTTTTTTTAATATCTTTACCTGCTATTTTTCCATTATCTGTCTGTAAAACCACAAAAACGAATTTCTTCCAAAATGCTCGGAGAGGGAATTGCAATCGTCTGAAGGCACCGCAATGTTTATTCCGTTCACGATCTCCTTCCTTACTTATTGGTCTCAAAAGGACGTCCCCGCCTGTGCCTATGGGGACCCCTGTCCTCCACGGCCCTATGAATGTTCTTGCTATCGCAGGACGAGCACTGGGATGGCCTTCCAATCCCATAGGACAATTCCCATTCATGCCCGCAGCCATAACACTTGAATTTTCTCATTTCCGCCATTTTGATAACACCTCCTTCAATTCTCAGAGCTTTTCCATTTATGAGGGCATCTGCCACCTTTTTGTGGGCGGACTCTACGATTCTTCCGAAGGTCGTCCGGGAAACGCTCATCTTTTCCGCTGCCTGTTCATGGTA
>PLMX01000090.1 GCA_003142635.1 Syntrophaceae bacterium
TTGTTGCGGTTAATATACTCCACGAAGGATACGATCCCGCCCTTGTAGAAGAATTCGCTCTTCTTGCCGTCCCTTTCATCCATCAACATTATTTTGAGGCCCTTGTTTAGGAAGGCCAGTTCGCGCAGACGGTTGGCAAGGATATCGAAACTGAACTCAACTTCCTCGAATATCTCGTCATCGGGCTTGAAGGTGACCTTTGTCCCCCGGCCCCGAGTCTTCCCCACAACCTCCAACTCGCTCGTGGGCTCGCCCTTCGAGTAAGACTGCCTGTAGACCTTTCCCTCTCTCCGCACTTCCAACTCGAGGTATGATGAAAGGGCATTGACGACGGAAACGCCGACGCCGTGGAGACCGCCGGAGATCTTGTAGCTTTCGTTGGAAAACTTCGCACCGGAGTGAAGCTTGGTGAGAACAACCTGTGCCGCCGGAATGCCCTCTTCCTTATGCATGTCCACGGGAATCCCGCGGCCGTTGTCATCTACCATGACGCTGTTATCAGCCCGCACGCGGACGTCGATTGTATCGCAAAAGCCTGCGGCTGCTTCATCTACACTGTTATCTACAACCTCATATACCAGATGATGCAGGCCGTCTTTGCCGGTACTGCCTATGTACATGGAAGGTCTCTTGCGTACCGCCTCAAGACCTTCCAATACTTTTATACTGTCTGCCTCGTACCTATCTGTCATATTCTCCTTATTCCTTCCACTGTTTCCAAAATACTTTTACGACTCTTCCTCACGGCGAGGATGGCTGTAGCCCGGACACAGAAGTCTCCGATATTGCCATGGCGCACCACACCTCGCGCTGATGCACCGCCGTTTATTGAAGCTTCAGCGGCATTACAATACATAGATAATCGTCTTTCTCGGCAGGCCTTATGACGCCCGGTTTCATGCCCGCCCCTATTTCAAAGATGACGATTTTCTCATCGATAACGTCTATGGCATCAATCAAGTATTTGACGTTATAACCTACGGAGAACTCACTATCGTGGTAGTCTACTTCAATCTCGTCTTTGGCTTCTCCCACATCCGGATTAGCCGATTCCAACACCATTCTGCCATCATCCAGTTTGATTATAACTCCACTGTACCTTTCGCTTGATATAACACTCATCCTTTTTAAGGCATGCAGGATCGCATCCTTATCGAATTGCACCAGGACTCCCTTCTCCGTGGGTATAACCCGCTTATAATCCGGATAATCCGCATCAACCAGGCTAACCTTTAACATGGTGCTGTCTGTTTTGATAACGCATATGCCCTGCCGTACCCCTACGAAGATATCCTCAGGTGCATTTTCGATGAGCCTTCTGATTTCACCCAATCCCTTTCTGGGAATTATAACCCCCTTTTCCATCCGCAGGAAAGCTGCCCCCTTTACGTCCACATTAGCCATAGCCAGGCGATGACCATCCGTCGCTATCATCCGCAACTTATTCTTGCCGCCGTCATCTATCGTTTCAAAGAATACTCCATTTAGGTTTTTCCTCATTTCATCTGCCGACATGGCAAATGATGTCTTACGTATTAATCTCTCAATCAATTGCCCTTTGGTCTTATAAAAATTCAATTCACTGCGATCATCAACAACACTTGGGAAGTCGTCTGCCGGCAAACCCGGTATCTTATAGATTATTTTTTTAGAGGTCAGTGTTACCCTGTGGCTCTCGTTTGCTTCAAACTGAACTGTATCACCTTCGATCTCTCTGATCATTTCATATAGTTTTCTTGCAGAAACAGTAACATCGCCTTTGTTTAGGATTTCTGCTTGATAGTCTGCCACCAATCCTATCTCCCTGTCGGTCGCCACAATTGTTATTTTATCTTTTTCCGCCTTGATCAAAACATTGTTGAGGATCGGCATGGTTGTTTTCTTCTCCACGATGCTGAGCGTCTTTTGGATGCCTTCCAGAAAAGAATCTCTTTGTATATTAAATTTCATTACCATCCCCTCCCTATATTTAAAGTTATATTATTTAATAAAGAATAGTCATAGTAATAGTCCCTGTTACGAATGTTCATATGTATACTTACTTAAATTGTCCCGCCGACATAGACCAAACATAATTGTTGATAACCTGTGAGGCCAAAAGTTGTTAACTTCTCTGTTGCAAAGACTCCTCTATTTCCTGGACGATTTTTTTCAGGTTTTTATCGTCGTCACAGCCTTTTTTCATCTTGTTGTTGGCGTAGATGACTGTAGAATGGTCCCGTCCGCCTACCTTCTCCCCGATGTCGGGGAATGATAAGGCAGTCAATTTTCTGGCAAGATACATGGCAATCTGTCTTGCGAATACAAGATTCTTATTCTTCTTCTGTGATTTGATGTCCGATATCTTGACATTGAGTTTAGCGGCTATAGTTTTTATAATCTCCTCGATGGTGACTTCTTCCTTTTCAATTCTCTTCAGAATCCTTTTTAAGACCTCTTTGGTAAGGTTTATATCGATTTCCTTACCCGTAAGAGAGGAAAAAGCGGAAATCCTTATAAGATAGCCCTCGAGTTCCCTGATATTGGATTCCACCTGAGATGCCACATAATGCGCCACGTTAGTCGGCAGAGTCAGATTATTTTCCTGGGCCTTTTTTTCCAGGATGGCGATCTTTGTCTCAATCTCCGGGGGATGAATATCGGCGATAAGGCCCCACTCGAACCGTGAACGCAACCTGTTTTCCATGTTCGGAATGTCTTTCGGAAACTTGTCACTCGAGACGACGATCTGTTTGCCGGAATCGTGCAGGGTATTAAAAGTGTGAAAAAATTCCTCCTGCGTTTTTTCCTTGCCGGCAACAAACTGAATGTCATCGATGAGAAGACAGTCAATATTTCTGTATTTCTCCCTGAACTTCGGCATCCTGTCATACCTGATTGAGTTGATCAGCTCATTCATGAATTCTTCCGCGGAGACATACACAACGTTCATGTCCGGATGGCGCGAAAGCGCACGAAGCCCGATGGCGTTAAGCAGGTGTGTCTTTCCCAGGCCGACACCGCCATAGATAAACAGGGGATTATAATTCTTGGCAGGTTGTTCCGCGACAGACACGGATGCTGCATGAGCGAATTGGTTGCACGGTCCGACTACAAATCTTTCAAAACTGTAATGAGGATTCAATGATTTATTGATCCCTGAGCGGACGCGCTTGCTCTGAGAGCGTGTCTTTTCCTGATGTTCCCCGTGACGGCGAACAGATGTTTGGCCTTTTTTCACTTCCTGGCCGATTTGAAGTTCTACTTTCAGATCGAGGCCCGCCACCGTAGCGATAGCCTCCCTGATAACGTATTGATAGTTCTCTATAAGCCAGTCTTTGAAAAACTTATTGGGGACATTCAAGGTAACATTGTTCCCCTCGAGGGAAGACATTTTGATGGGTCGAATCCATGTCTCGAAGTTCTGCGGACTGACTTTTTCTTTAATGATTTGAAGACTCTTTTCCCAAAGCATGTCCAAAGCTGCTCACCTTATAAACAACGTTGTCAACATCTGTTGATAACTCAATTTACCTGGAAATACGTTTACCTTCAACGCAATTCAGCAGTAATGTCACAAGCCGATTCAGTTCTTCCGCCGTCTTGAACTTGATATCTATAGACCCCTTGTTCTTGCGCTGGCGAATATGAATTTCCGTCATCAGCTTCGAAGAGAGCTGTTTTTCGAGATCGCGAAGAAGCGGGTCCTTTTTTTTGCCCTTTTTTTCCGGGTCCTTTTTTCTGAGTTTTTGAATCAGGCCTTCTGTTTCCCGGACGCTGAGAGCCTTTTTCATGATAACGTTGAGGAACCTGACCTGTTCTCCCGGCGAATCGAGCATGAGTATGGATCTTGCGTGCCCTGAACTAATGGTCTTATTGATCAGGGCCGACCTGATTTCCCGGGGTAGTTTCAGCAACCTCAAAGTGTTGGCAATAGTTGAGCGATCCTTCCCCACCCGGGAAGAAAGTTCCTCTTGCGACAGGCTGAACTGATTGATCAAGGTTTGGTAAGCTTCAGCTTCTTCAACAGGATTCAAATTTTCACGCAGAAGATTCTCTAAGAGAGACAATTCCGCCGCCGCTGCGTCGGGAGCCTCTCTTATAACAACCGGGACTTCTTTGAGGCCTGCTTCCTGAGCGGCTCTCCATCTACGCTCCCCCGCTATGATCTCGTAGCCCGAATCGGATCTACGCACAACGATAGGCTGAATAATGCCGTTCTTCTTTATGGATGCGACAAGGCGTTTCTGTTCCTTGTCGTTGAAATCCTTGCGGGCCTGGAACCGGTTGGGGGAAAGCTCCTCAACGCCGCATACGATGTATGAAGGCCTTGTGCTGACATTATCAAGCAGGTCGGGAAACAAAGCCCCGAGCCCCTTGCCGAGGGAACTTTTTGGCTGCATCTAAATCCTCCCGTTGACCAGGATTTCTCGAGCGAGGTCCATGTAGGAAACAGCGCCGCGGGACTTGATATCATAAAGAATGATGGGGAGACCATGACTCGGACTTTCAGATAACCTGACATTTCTTGGTATGATCGTATTAAAAACTTTCTCCCCCAAGTGCCTTCTCACATCCTCGCTCACCCTGTGGGACAGCGAATTTCTCGTATCAAACATGGTGAGCAGAATGCCTCCCAGAGACAGGGATGGATTCAGCCGTGCTTTGACCAGCTTGACCGTATTGAGTAAATATCCGAGGCCCTCCATAGCAAAATATTCACACTGCAGAGGGATGATCACGGAGTCTGAAGCAACAAGGGCATTTACTGTCAAGAATCCGAGAGACGGCGGACAATCGATGATGATGTAGTCATACGCAGTATCAAGGCTCTTCAGCAGCTCGCGGAGTTTCTTCTCCCTGTCTTCAAGATTTACGAATTCTACCTCGATCCCTATCAAATCCTGGTTGGCGGGTGCCACATCAAGGCAGGGCAACTGAGTGCCGACAATCACCTCTTTTAAGGGAACCTTACCGATGAGGGAATGATAAAGATTGTTCTTGTTGATGGTTTCCCTGTCTATACCCATGCCGCTTGACGCATTGCCCTGAGAGTCGCAATCGATGAGCAGGGTTCTCTTTTCCGCCGCCGCCAGAGTTGCGGCAAGATTTATGGCAGTGGTTGTCTTGCCGACACCCCCTTTCTGGTTCGCTATACATATGATTTTGCGCATGATTTAGCAGAGCACACAAACGGCATTTTGAGACGCAAACTTTGGAGAGACGTTAGCACAAAACACGAATTTTTAGAAGGAATATTTGCCTTGTGGAGAAAGTTTTTCATAAATTATAATTCTTCGAAAATCACCTGTTATCGGCAATGTCAAATCATGACTGCCGATATATTTTAGCCCCAGGCTATGAGAGATCCCGGCGGCATCTGTCAGTTCTTGATCGGATATTTTCCCTTTCATTGCTATCAGGGAACCTTTCGGGGCAAGAAAGAATGCGCCCATCCGGAGGAATTCTGTCAGTTTAAATGTGGCCCTCGAGGTGACAACCTGATAAAAA
Source organism: Syntrophaceae bacterium (assembly GCA_003142635.1). Lineage (GTDB taxonomy): Bacteria > Desulfobacterota > Syntrophia > Syntrophales > UBA2185 > Fen-1135. Next base: position 5,491 of record PLMX01000090.1, read on the forward strand.
TCTCTGCACGTTTCGTCTTTCATCAGAGATTCGGCCCGGTTGTGGATGACTACGGTCTCTGCGAGGCCCAAACTGCGGATCACATGCTTAAGAAACGACGTTTTTTTGCGTGATGACTCAAGGAGGAAGACCTTTAGTGATTTTAAGGCGATCTTTAAAGGGATACCGGGGAATCCGGCTCCTGAGCCGATATCGAGAACGCGACAGGTTTCAGACTTGATATACGGCAACAGCGTCAAAGAGTCAATGAAATGTTTTATAATGATGTCGCGTTCTGATCTCGTGGAGATCAGGCTTACCTTTTTGTTCCAGTCAAGAAGTTCACCGTAATAGGCTGCAAACAGGGAAAGCTCACCCCTTCCCAGGGCTATTCCCACTGTCTTTGCAGCTTCGGAAAGTATTTGCGATGCCCGCTCTTCCATGGGCTACTTCTTTACAGAGGTTGCCCCGCATGTCAATCTTTTCTTGTCCTGCTTCGAATCGGCGGAACTTATGTCCATGCAATTTTTTAGTAGAAATAATATCCATTATCTAATAAATGCAACAGGGCGAGATGGGAGGTGCCCGTGAGAGCGAAAACCGAGAACATCACCATCGTTCTGAACAAGCCGAAATATCCGGGCAATGTCGGGTCGGTGGCAAGGTGTGCGAGGAATATGGGAGTCGAGAGAATCTCTGTCGTGGGCAACAGAGACCTTGTCCCCGAACAGATGAAGCAGATGGCCACCCATTTTGCTGCCGGAATTGTGGATCGTATCGAGCATTTCGACACCCTCGATGAGGCCTTGGCGCGGTTTCAGTACATTGTCGGAGCCACATCTCGGCACGGCTCCGCGAGAGGCCCGGTCGTTTCCCCCAGGGAGATGGCGGCCCGTATCGTAGATATATCCCAGGAGAATGAAGTGGCGCTGCTCATCGGACCAGAGGATACGGGATTGTCTAACGATGATCTGCGGTTCTGCCACCTGCTGGTGACCATACCCACGTCCAAGCATAACAAATCCATCAATCTCTCACACGCGGCTATGATCCTCTGCTATGAAATATTCGTGGCCGATATGAAACATCCGGAGGCATTTACGCCCCGTCTGGCTCAATCATCAGAGCTCGAAGGGATGTATGATCATATAAGAGGGATATTGCTGAAGATCGGTTTTCTGAATCCGGAGAACCCGGATTTCTGGATGATGCATATCCGCCGCTTCCTTTCCCGGACAAATCTTTTCTCCAAGGAGGCGAAGATCATCAGGGGCATCTGCCGACAGTTAGACTGGTATCTGAAAAACAAAAAGACTTGACTTTCCATCGACAGAAACTTATTACTCATTGAAATTCCATGGGGGTGCAATCATGTATAAGAATTTCTCCTTCACGGGTGCCAGGAAAATCATCTTTGGCAACGGGGCATTGGAGACACTCGCAGAACATATTCATGAACTTAAGGCGAGCCGGCCCCTCATTGTCCTCGACAGGAATCTGTCCAAGACAGACCTCAAAGGTAAGGTCTTGGACATCCTTGGCGACGGCTGTCTTAAGGCGACACTGTTCGATCAGAAGGTTGAAGCCGAGCCAAGGCTTGAGGTAGCAGATGAGGGAGTCAAGGCGGCCCAGAAGGGGAAATGTGATGTTGTAGTTGGCATCGGCGGCGGAAGCGCCATGGACGTGGCTAAGGCGATTGCCGTCCTCGCAGCTAATAACGGCAGGGCCAAGGATTATTTGGGTCTGAACAAAGTGCCCGGGCCGGGGCTTCCGAAGATAATGATCCCGACAACGGCGGGAACGGGGAGCGAGGTCACCTTTACGGCTGTTTTTGTCAGGCAGAACCTGAAGAAAAAAGAAGGCATGAACAGCCCGCATCTTTATCCTGAGCTTGCCATCCTCGATCCGACCCTCACACTTTCTCTCCCTCCCGTTTCCACGGCGTCAACGGGAATAGACGCCCTCTGTCACGCGATAGAATCCTATACATCGATTAATGCCTCTCCTATGAGTGAGCTGCTTTCCCTGGAGGCCATTTATTTGATTTCGTCGAATCTCCGAACATGCGTGCATGACGGCAGCAACCTGGAAGCGAGAGGCAATATGCTCCTGGGAAGTCTCTATGCGGGCCTGGGTCTCGCCAATGCCGGGGTTGGCGCTGTTCATTCCCTGTCCTATCCTCTCGGGGGGAAATATGGTGTCTCTCATGGTCTCGCCAACACCATCATGCTGCCGCACGTGATGGCCTTCAATCTGCCGGGTACCCTCGAAAAATTTGCCGTCATCGCCGAAACTATGGGGGAGCTGATCGATACGCTGCCGCTGCGCGAAGCGGCGTTCATGGCCGTAGAAGCAGTACAGGCCCTGATTGAAGACTGCGGTATCTACACCACGCTGGAGGATTTGAGTATACCCGAAGAGGCGTTACCTGAGCTTGCCGAGGTGGCCATGACTGTTCTCCGGCCTTTGGAGAACAACCCCCGGAAATTGACGATAGAGGATGCGATAGACATATATGGAGAGGCATACTAGGGCGAAAGGCCGTCAAGTTCTTTTCGACGTGTATGTATGGCAGTAATGAGGCAAGTCATTTTAGAGGAGGTTTGCCAAGCGACAAATGACAGCAAAGAGAACTGCGACACGTAGATGCATGATGATAATAAGGCCGTGGAGGTAATTATATGGCTGGTGCGGAGCTGATTGGAAAAGAAGAGATAAAAGAAATTATGGACGTCATGGAAACTGGCATCCTCACGAGATACGGATTTGACAAGGAGAGAAAGGGAGTTTTCAAGGTACGGGAATTCGAAGCCGCCTTCGCCGGCTACTGCGGGGCAAAATACGCCCTGGGTGTTACGTCCGGCTCCACAGCGCTCAAAGTGGCGCTTGCCGCGATGGATGTGGGACCGGGAGATGAGGTGATAGTTCCGGCCTTTACTTTCATTGCGACTTATGAGGCGGTGTTGGAAGTCGGCGCGATTCCCATCGCGGCTGACATCGATGAGACCTTGAACATGGATCCTGGTGACATAGAAAAGAGGATAACGCCTTACACGAAAGCCGTGATCCCCGTGCACATGTGGGGTGCTCCGGCGCATATCGACAGGATCATGGCTGTTGCGAGAAAGAATAAACTCCTTGTCCTCGAGGACAATGCCCAGGCCTCCGGGGGGAGCTATCGCGGGAAGAAGCTTGGGACGTTCGGTGACATGGGCATCTTCAGTTTTGACTATTACAAAACCCTGACCACGGGGGAAGGAGGAATGGTCCTGACTGATAATAAAAATTTCTACCTCCGTGCCGATGGGTACCACGATCATGGCCACGACCATAATCCCAATGTCAGCAGGGCACTTGAAGGGCGGACGATTCTAGGCTTTAATTACCGAATGAACGAGCTTCAGGGCGCCCTTGGTCTTGCCCAGTTGAGGAAGCTTGATACGATTATCGCCGAGCAGAAAAAAAATAAACTGGCCATCAAGGATGTCCTCAAGAAATGCAAGGGCATTAAATTCAGGGATATTCCGGATGCAGATGGAGATACGGCGACCTTTCTCGCGTTCAATCTGCCTGATGAAAATACGGCAGCGCGGTTTCAGAAGGTCCTCTCCGGCGAAGGAGTCGATACGGTCTGCTTCAAGAAGAATCTCTGGCACTATCTTCCCAACTGGGAGCATTTTCTCGCGCGGTCAACGGCGAACTCGAAGAAGTATCCTTTCACAGATCCTTCATACAAAGGAAAGGTAAACTACGATAGGTCCACCATACCCCGGGCGGAGAATATCCTCGGCCGCACGTTGGTCATGAATATACCAGTAAAGATGCCGACAGAAAGATTTGCGAAGATCAAAGAGGGTATTGAGAAGGCGGCAGAGAGTTTATAGAGAGGGGTTTATGATTATCGTCACCGGCGGCGCCGGATTCATCGGGAGCGCCGTTGTCTGGAAACTCAATCAAGAAGGTATCGACGACATCTTAATTGTTGATGAACTCGGCGAGTCCGGTAAGTGGAAGAATTTGGTGAACCGGCGTTACGTTGAGTACATACACAAAGATGTCTTCCTCAGGATGATCCGCAATGAACAGATGCCTTTCACGCCGCGGGCAGTGATCCACATGGGGGCGTGTTCGTCCACAACGGAACGTAATGCCGACTATTTGATGGACAATAACTACCACTATACGTGCCGGCTGGCAGAGTGGGCGCTGCCGAGAAACATTCGCTTCATCTATGCAAGCTCGGCCGCCACGTATGGCGACGGCTCCCAGGGATTTTCCGACGACAGTTCTGTAACGGCAGCGCTTCGTCCCATGAATATGTACGGGTATTCAAAGCAGGTCTTCGACCTTTGGGTTTTGCGTCAGCAGGTGGAAAAGCAGGTCGTGGGTATAAAATTTTTCAACGTCTTCGGTCCCAACGAGTACCATAAGGGTGATATGCGCAGCGTTGTCCATAAGGCCTTTGAACAGATCAGGGACACAGGGAAGGTCCGGCTCTTTAAATCTCACAAGCCCCAATACAAAGATGGCGGGCAGATGCGCGATTTTGTCTACGTCAAAGATTGCGTTGATGTCATGTGGTGGCTGCTCGAACATCCGGAGACAAACGGCATATTCAACGTAGGGACAGGCACGGCCCGTACGTGGAATGACCTTGTTCAGGCGCTTTTCTTGGCCATGGAAATGAAACCCAAGATAGAGTATTTCGACATTCCGCCGGAGATACGTGACCAGTACCAGTATCTGACGGAGGCAAGAATGGACAAACTCCGTGAGACAGGATGCCCCGCCACATTTCATCCTTTGGAAGACGCTGTTAAAGACTACGTGGTGAACTATTTAAAGAAACCTGATCCGCATCTATGAAAGTCGTCTGCATTATTCCTGCCCGTTATGCTTCCACTCGCTTTCCGGGGAAGGCCCTTGCGGATCTCTTGGGAAAGCCGATGATCCAGCACGTATACGAACGCGTGCTCGCGGCCGGCGTCGTATCCTTTGCCGCCGTGGCAACTGATGATGAAAGAATCATTGCCGCTGTAGAGAGATTCGGGGGCCGCGCCATTATGACGGCGGCGTCGCACAGGTCGGGCACGGACCGCATAGCAGAAGCCGTTTCGCTCCTTGATATCGATGATTCCGATATTGTGGTTAATATCCAGGGCGATCAACCCCTCTTCGAGCCGTCGCAGATTGACGCAGTGGCACAGCCGCTCTTGGACGACCAGGCCATTCCCATGTCCACCCTTATATATAAAATTGTGAGGGAGGAAGAAATCACCCATCCGAATGCGGTAAAGGTCGTCTTTGATCAGGATCACTTTGCCATCTACTTCTCCCGGTCAACGATCCCTTATGCAAGAGACAAAGGCGCGAAGGCGTCATATTACAAGCACCACGGCATTTACGCCTATAGAAGGGCGTTCCTGAAAGAGTTTACGAAGCTCCCTGAAGGCATTCTTGAGAAAGTGGAAGCCCTTGAGCAGCTGAGAGCCCTTGAGCATGGATACAGGATCAAGGTTATAGAGACACCTTTCGATTCTGTAGAAGTTGATACACGGGAGGAGTTGGAGAGGGTTAGACGCCTCCTCGAAGCAAAGGGAAATTCGTAAACAGGAAGCATGAATGATAGATATTGACTATTTGAAGAAACTCAAACTGGTAACCTCACCCCTGGGTCAGCAGCTCGTGGCCTCTTTATTGCTGTTTCCCAATTACCGTATTTTCGCAACCGTGGATATCCAGATCGAAAATATCGAGCGTATTCCTAAGGACGAGAATGTGATCTTTGCCATGAATCACACGGATCGCTTCAACTACTGGCCTTTCCAGTATAAACTCTGGAGTATGAAATGTTTCTCATATACCACGGTCTGGGTTAAGGGAAAGTATTACAGGAATGCACTCCTCGCCAAAGGGCTCGACCTGTGTAATCTCATCCCCGTCCCCTCCATGGGTTATTTGATCGAGGAATTTTACAGGAAGAAATTTAAACAGCGGCTCGATAAGAACGTTTACAGGGCTATGAAAGATATCATAGACGGCAAATATGAAAGTATCGATGCCTACCCGAGGAAGGCAGCAGAGGCACTCAACGCATTAGGGGAACAGTTTGTTGATTTTGTGAAGGGCTACTATTATTCAATTATGGAACGGGTAGCGGAATTGAGCAGGACGGCCCTCTCCGAAAAGAATCTTAACCTCATCATCTTCCCGGAAGGCACGAGGGGCGCCCAGTTGGGAGAAGGAAGAACCGGTGTTGCTCAGCTTGCATTATCGACGGGGAAGAAGATCGTTCCCGTCGGTTGCAACAACTCGGATCAGTTATATAGGGGGAGCCTGCCCTTTGCGAAAAGCGGGCGGATTGTTTATCGAGTGGGGGAACCTCTCACGCTGGATAATCAATTGCGGGAATTCGCTATAGACGAACCATTCACACTGTTTTCCAAAGAGTCGCAGAGGAAGTATAGGAGACAATTCGAAGAGGTGACGAGGATTGTCATGGAGAATATCAACAAGCTCCTCGATGAGAAGTACAGGCGCGCCTTCACAGGGTCATGACGTTACAGCAATTCACCTCCAACCCGTTTCACTAAGGCGCAGGGAGGCGGCATATGAGTGCCATCGCGGCGATTCAAGAACTTATCAAGCCCCTATTCCCCGGCTTAATGGGGATGCAGCTCACGGAAGTTACTCCTGAAAGAGTCATGGCGTCAATGGAGGTTCGTCCGGATCTATGTACCGTCGGAAATATACTTCACGGCGGTGCGCTTATGGCCTTTGCGGACACGCTTGGGGGTATAGCCACGTTTATCAACCTCGGAAGTGGAACACGCACAACGACCATCGAGTCTAAGACCAACTTTCTCGGCGCCATGCCCGTCGGCACTTGTATCACCGGCGAGTGCACCCCCTTGCACCGCGGCAAGACCACGATGGTGTGGCAGACACACGTAAAGTCCGAGAACGGCAGGCTCTGCGCCGTCGTCATTCAAACGCAAATGGTGCTTCCCGCCTGATGTCTTTCCCATGGTGCTCGGTCCTTCGGTAGCACCTTTGAATTTTCTCCGGCGCGTCAGATGGAGAGGTATTCGTTGCAGGGCAATAAAAGGAAAGAGCGTCCATTTTATGTTAGAGGACGCTCTTTTTGTTCGGTTGAGACAAGTTTGAGTTGAAGATAAGTTTGTCAGTCTCTTAAAATGGCGCCTGTACTTGCGGAGGTCACGAGTCCGGCATACCGTACGAGGTAACCGCTTTTGACTGCCGGTCGCCGCGGTCTGAATTTAGCCTGCCTTTTCTTCAATTCGTCCGGACTCACATTGAGGGTGATCGTCTTTTTGGGGATGTTGATGGCGATAATATCGCCTTCCCTGACAAGACCTATGGGGCCTCCCTCGGCTGCCTCCGGAGAAATGTGTCCGACAGCCGCCCCGCGGGTTCCGCCGCTGAACCGTCCATCAGTCAGGAGCGCCACCGTCGTATCGAGCCCCATACCGGCGATGACCGACGTCGGTGCCAGCATCTCGCGCATGCCAGGTCCGCCCTTCGGCCCCTCGTAGCGGATGACGACGATGTCGCCTGCTTTGATCTTCCCGCCGAGGATGGAGGCAATGGCATCGTCCTCGGAGTCGAAGACCCGGGCCTTGCCTTTATTGACGAGCATTCTCTCAGCAACGGCGGACTGCTTGACGACAGCGCCATCGGGGGCCAGATTACCCCGCAGGATGGCGATACCCCCTTCTTTCGAATAAGGATTGTTAAGCGGCCGGATGACGTCACTGTTTAGCACCGCAGCTTCTTTTAGGTTGACACCGACCGTCTTCCCTGTAACTGTCAAAGCCTTCAGGTCGATGACGCCAAGCTTACTGAGTTGCTTCATCACCGCCTGGACCCCGCCTGCCATGTCCAGATCTTCCAGATGGTGCTGCCCTGCGGGACTGAGCTTGCAGAGATTAGGGGTCTTCTTGCTGATCTCGTTAAAGAGGTCGAGATCCAGCTTAATTCCCGCTTCATGGGCAATGGCGGGGATGTGGAGGACCGTATTGGTTGAGCAGCCGAGGGCCATGTCTACTGCGATGGCATTCGTGAAGGCCGAAAGTGTCGCGATCTTTCTCGGACGGATATCTTTTTTGAGGAGTTCCATGATCTTCATGCCGGCCTTCTTCGCGAGACGCCTCCTGGCCGCGTGAACGGCAGGGACGGTGCCATTTCCGGGAAGGCCGAGACCGAGGGCCTCGGTTACGCAGTTCATGGAATTTGCCGTGTACATGCCTGAGCATGATCCGCAGCCAGGACATGCACAGTCTTCCAGGGCCTTTAGATATTTTTCCTTCATCTGGCGGGATTTCACCTTTCCCACACCTTCGAAAACGCTGATGAGATCAACCGTCTTCCCTTCCAGGGTTCCCGCCATCATGGGACCGCCGCTGATGAAGATGGTAGGGATGTTCAGGCGAAGCGCGGCCATCAACATTCCGGGGATGATCTTGTCGCAATTGGGGATCATGACCAGAGCATCAAAGGGATGGGCGATAGCCATGACTTCAATGGAATCGGCGATCAGCTCGCGGCTGGCAAGGGAGTATTTCATGCCTGTATGTCCCATGGCAATCCCGTCGCAGACACCGATGACGGGGAATTCGACAGGCGTGCCGCCTGCCATGCGGATGCCCGCCTTTACGTCTTCAGTTATAAGGTCCAAGTGAATATGTCCGGGTATGATTTCATTGGCGGAATTCACGACGCCGATCAACGGCTGCGCAATTTCTTCATCCGTATACCCCATGGCTTTGAAGAGAGATCTGTGGGGCGCCCGGTCAAGCCCCTTTTTCATCAGGTCGCTTCGCATGCTTTCCTCCTTTTATTTTTTGCAATGAGCGGAATGCAGACAACCTCGTAGTGCAACTCTTCCGCTTAGTAATGCCTACTTTTTTCTCCGCTCCGGTCTTAGTGCACGAACCACTGTCCCTGCCTGCCACATCTCGCTGTTTTTCATGGTGTCCAGTTCCTTCTGCAGCTTCTCCCTGTAATCGGGTGCAGAGTTGACTTCCAGGACAATGGCAGTTTCCTTGCCGGATGCCACTCTATCATACAGCTCATCGAATACACGCGCTACGGCGTCACGGAATTTGTTTTTCCAGTCTAAGGCGCCCCTCTGGGCGGTTGTGCTGCAATTGGCATACATCCAGTCCATGCCATTTTGCGCGACAAGCGGCATGAGGCTCTGGGTTAATTCCTCGACAGTCTCATTGAAGGCTTCGCTGGGGCTGTGTCCATGCTTGCGGAGAACATTATACTGCGCCTCGAGGACACCGGCCAGACAACCCATGAGGACGCCGCGCTCACCCGTGAGGTCGCTGTAAACTTCCTGTTCAAAGGTGGTGGGGAAGAGATACCCCGATCCGATGGCAATGCCGACGGCCAGGGTTCTTTCCATGGCCTTTCCCGTGGCGTTTTGGAAAACGGCATAACTCGAATTAATGCCGCTTCCCGCAAGAAAATTGTCGCGCACCGTACGTCCGGCGCCTTTTGGCGCTACCAGTATAACATCGATGTCAGAGGGGGGGATCACACCCGTCTGATCTTTATACACGATGGAGAATCCATGAGAAAAATAGAGGGCCTTTCCTTTTGTCAGCTGGGGTTTCAGCTCCGGCCACATGGCCTTCTGACCCGCATCCGACATCAGGTACTGAATAATTGTGCCGCGCTTTGCAGCCTCTATTGGTGGAAAAAGCGTCTCGCCGGGTTTGAAGCCTTCATCAATGGCCTTCTGCCAGTTGAAGTC
>PLMX01000202.1 GCA_003142635.1 Syntrophaceae bacterium
TCGGAGAGAGAAAGGAACTTTATGTTAGTTCCAGTATTAAACAAAGACGGACGGTCCCTGATGCCCTGCCACGCCGCTAAAGCAAGGCGGATGCTCAGGGAAGGCACGGCCACCGTAGTCAAACGAACGCCGTTTGTGATCAAGCTTGTATACGGCAGTTCCGGCTATAGGCAGCCGATGACGCTGGGAGCCGACAGCGGTTATTTGCATGTCGGCATTTCCGGGGTAACGGACGGAAAAGAGGTCTATGCGGCGGATGTGGGTCTCCGGAAAGACATGGTAAAACTCAACGCGGAGAGAAACCACTATCGCAGAGGCCGAAGACAGCGGCATACGTGGTATCGCAAACCCCGGTTCGACAACCGGAAGAAACCCGAAGGCTGGCTTGCGCCTTCTATTCAGAACAAGCTGGACACCCAGGTAAAACTTATCGAGAAAACAGCGCGCATTCTGCCGATCACACGCGTAGTCGTGGAAGTCGCGGCATTCGATATCCAGAAGATACAAAACCCGGATATCGAGGACACTGGATACCAGAACGGAGCGCAGAAGGGATTCTGGAACGTCCGTGAGTATGTCATGCACAGGGACGACCATACCTGTCAGCAGTGCAAGGGTAAATCGAAAGACCCTGTTTTCACGGTCCACCACATCGAAACCCGTCAGACCGGTGGAAACCGGCCGGACAATCTCGTTACAGTGTGTAAAACCTGTCACGGGAAGATATCAAGGGGAGAGATCGCCCCCGAATTTAAGGAATGCCATGGATTCAGGGCAGCGGCATTCATGACGATGGTGAGATGGAAGCTCATCGACCGCCTTAGGAAACTGGGATACGACGCATGCCACACCTACGGTCATGTAACAAAGACCAACCGTGTCGAACTGGGACTTGAAAAATCCCACGTCAACGATGCGTTTGTAATAGCGGGCGGCACGTACCAGAAAAGGGCGACCGTGTACGAAATCAAACAGGTTCGCAAGTGCAACCGGAAACTCCGAAGAGGCGACCGTTCACAAACAAATAACACGGCACCGCGCCGCGTCCACGGTTTTCAGAGGTACGACAAGGTGCGCTGGAAGGACACGGAGTGCTTTATTTTCGGCAGGCGTTCATCCGGTTATTTCGACCTGAGAAGGCTCGACGGTACCAGGATACATAAGTCTGCCAGTTACAAAGACCTCTCGCTTCTGGAGAGCGCACAAACATTATTAATAGAAAGGACGGCGCTCATCCCCAACCTTAGAGGATGGGGTCTCCGCGCCGCATGTTAAGATGAAGTGAGGGCATGCAGGTAATTTTTGGTATTAATCCCCTCTTAGAGGATCTCAGGAGTCAGGCTGGGAGGGTAAGCAAAATCATTGTTGCCGAGGGAAGGGGAGGCGAAGCCTTCCAGAACGTCCTGAATCTGGCAAAGCAAAAGGGAATTCATATAGAATTCAAGGAGAGAAGCTACTTAGACAGAAAGGCAGGTCAAGGATCTCATCAGGGCGTTGTCGGCATCTGCGAGCCTTTCGTATATGCAAGTGTGGATGATGTTATCGCAAATCGTCAGCCTGATTTTAAATATAATTTGATTCTCATCCTTGACGGCATTACGGATCCACAAAATCTGGGCACACTGATAAGGACAGCTCATTGTTGCGGAGCTAATGGGCTCATTATACCCGAGAATCGTTCCGCATCCGTAACAGGAACCGCGGTAAAAGCATCAGCCGGAGCTGCCAACCATACATCCATAGCCAGGGTAGTAAACCTGTCAAATACTATTGACTACTTGAAGGAGCGGGGATTCTGGATATATGGCACCGATCCTGCGTCGGGGAAAGATTTCGGTTCTTTTGATTATGATGGACACATCTGCCTTGTACTGGGCAGCGAGGGGACGGGCATGAGGCCGCTCATCAGAAAAAAATGTGATTTTCTTCTCGCGATTCCCACAATGGGCAAGATAGACTCACTGAATGTTTCGGTAGCGGCAGGGATTATCCTGTATGAGATGTTGAGAACGTTTGGAAAAGTCTGAGTGTTCGAAAGGGGTTTTTAATTATGGCAGAATTTTTATGGGAAGCGGCGACAAAAAAAGGTGAGTTAAAAAAAGGAGAGATGGCCGCCACTGATGAAGGTGTGGTCAGGGGGCTTCTTCGTCGCCAGGGCTTCAAATCAATCACCGTAAAGAAGAAGCCAAAGGATCTGGCCGATTATTTACGCTTTGGCAAGCAGAAGGTCAAAGAAAAGGAGATAGTAGTCTTTGCCCGAATTTTTTCGACCATGATCAACGCCGGACTGCCCCTCATCCAGTGTCTTGATCTGCTGGCCCAACAAGAACAAAACAAGACTTTTTCTAAAGTCATCACATCCGTAAAGGAAGAGATCGAAGGTGGAGCGACTTTGCATGAAGCTTTGAAAAAGTACCCCAAGGTCTTTGATGAGCTTTTTGTCAATCTCGTTGCTGCNNTGCTCAAGGTTATTCCCGTATTTCAGAAAATGTTCGAGGGCATGGGCGGTCAATTACCGGCGCCCACGCAGTTTCTTATCAACGCCAGCCAGTTCATGCAAAGTTATTTTCTCTTTATGATCGCCGGTCTTGCCCTGGTTATATATGCCTTTAGGAGATATTACCGTACGGAAAGGGGGAAGCTTACCATTGATGCCCTGACGCTAAAGGCGCCCGTATTCGGCCCGTTATTGAACAAGGTTGCGGTGGCGAAATTTACCAGAACCCTCGCAACCATGTTAGGCAGCGGCGTTCCGATTCTCGAGGGACTAAGCATCGTCAGTAAAACGGCTGGAAACAAGATCGTTGAGAATGCTATTATAAAGACGAGGCACAGTATCAGTGAGGGGAGAACAATCGCAGAACCACTTGCAGAAACCGGCATTTTCCCTCCCATGGTGGTTCAGATGATCGCTGTTGGTGAAGCTACAGGCGCCCTTGATTTGATGCTTGCCAAAATTGCGGATTTTTACGACGATGAAGTGGATNNATGTACCTCCCGATCTTCAAGATGGCTTCTGTAGTCGGCGGTTAGGCATGTTAATGTTTTGGCAGGCGGGTGATTTATACCGATATTTCCATTATCCCCGCCTCACGAGGGAAGAAAATGGTCGGGATGGCGCGATTTGAACGCGCGACTCCTGCGTCCCGAACGCAGTGCCCTACCGGACTGGGCCACATCCCGACATGGTGTAACAATATGTTTGAAAGATATATAATTAAATTCTAAATGTCCACACTATTTTTTTTAATATGTCTGATTTGGGAAAATAGGCCATGATCATATACGATCTAAGATGTGAAAAGGGCCATAAATTCGAAGGCTGGTTCAATGACAGAACTTCATTTGAAGAACAGCAGACACAAAAGCTGATAATTTGTCCCGCATGTGGAAGTTTCGACGTAGGAATGGTGCCCTCCACAATTTCCATTATGGGAAAGGATGTCAAGGCATCTAACAGGAGGGGTGCTGAAGTATCATCTCTGCCGAAGGCTCTGAGATTGTTTCACGAATATCTCGACAAGAATTTCGAAGATGTCGGCAGGAAGTTTGCTGAAGTGGCCTTGAAGATTCATCATGGCGAGGAAGAAGGGCGAAATATTAAAGGGATCACTACAGAGAACGAAGAAGAAACCTTAAGAGAAGAAGGAATTCAATTCCTCAAGATTCCTGTGCCCAAGTTTGACAGCTGAAAGATCGAGAACCTTTTGCGATTACCGTCAGGGAATTGGGAACCGGGTTGACCTTGACGCATTGGAGTGACAGTGCAAATTCCAGGAGGAATCTGCACGCAACAGTAATAGTAAGGATAAAGCGGGAATTAATTCCTTTGAACCGTCATGAAGCCGTCGTCTCTTAGATTTTAAATTCTGCCACATCTATCCATTTTTATCAATAATTCCATCATGAAAAGAATGTATAAGAGCATTATAGAAAGTATCGGAAATACGCCCCTCGTGGAAATCCGTAAGCTTAATCCGAGCAAAAAGGTCAGAATATATGCAAAGCTCGAATATTTTAACCCAGGAGGCTCCGTAAAGGACAGGATAGCTCTTTATATGGTTAACGAAGCGGAAAAGAGGGGCGAATTGTCGGGCGATAAGATTATCCTCGAGGCAACGAGCGGCAATACCGGGATCGGTCTGGCACTCGTGGCTGCCGCCAAGGGATACAGATTATGCCTGGCTATGTCTGAATCTGCCAGTGAGGAAAGAAAGAGAATTCTCAAGGCCATGGGAGCTGAGCTATACTTGACTCCTGCAAGTCTCGGCACAGATGGTGCCATCGAAGTGGCATATAACATGATGCTTAAGGATCCGGGAAAATATTTTGGCACCGACCAGTTTAATAATGCCGATAATACGCTGGCTCATTATCACGGTACTGGTGAAGAAATATGGCGTCAGACGGATGGGGCCGTGACGATGGTGGTGGCAACCATGGGGACGACGGGCACTGCTATGGGTATTTCGAGGCGACTCAAGGAATATAATCCTGACATCAGGATAGTGGGCGTTGAACCCTACCTGCAGCATAAAATCCAGGGTCTGAAAAATATGAAGGAATCTTACCGACCGGGCATTTATGACAAGAACCGGCTGGATGAGAAAATAAATATCCTTGACGAAGATGCATTTGAAACCGCACGGAGGTTGGCCGGAGAGGAAGGTCTCTTTGTAGGAATGAGTTCAGGAGCCGCCATGTATGTGGCTATGCAGAAGGCGAAAGAAATGGAAGATGGGCTCATTGTTGTAATCTTTCCTGACGGCGCAGAGAGGTATCTGAGTACGGAACTCTTTGCCGACAAGAAACAATCCACCTTACGTCTCTACAACACATCAACGAGGGAGAAAGAGTTTTTCAAACCGATCAATCCCGAAGAAGTTCTGATGCATTCCTGTGGACCTACGGTTCATGAAGTCCCTCACGTGGGCAATTATCGGCGTTTTGTCGTTTCCGATCTGATCCTGCGCTACCTCGAGTTTAAAGGCTTTAAAGTCAGACACATCATGAACATAATTGATTTGAACGACAGATCCATTAAGGAAGCCGAGCACGCGAGCATGGACTTGGCTACGTATACGGAAAGATGCACAAGCAGGTTCCTGGGCGACATAAAGAATTTGAATATCAAGCAAGAGAAGGTCTATCCTCGGGCCAGTGAAAATGTCGAGGCCATGGTGACCTTAGTTGAGAAACTCGTGGCGAAGGGCCACGCCTATGAAAAATTGAGGTCCGTTTACTTTGACATATCGAAAATAGACGATTATGGTCGCCTGTCCAATATTGACCTGAAGAAAGTGAAACCCGGCAAGACCATTGAATCTGATGACTATGAAAAAGACAGCCCCGTGGATTTTACTCTTCTGAAAAGGTCTTCCCTAAATGAATTGAAAAGGGGGATTTATTTCAAGACCCGTTGGGGGAACGTGAGACCCAGCTGGCACCTTGAGTGTGCAACAATTTCACTTAAATATCTGGCAGACAATATCGACATTCATGCGAGCGGAGCCGATGTCATCTTTCCTCACTGTGAAAACGTCATGGCCATAGGGAGAGCTGCAACCGGCAAGCGAATGGCCAACTACTGGATCAATACGGAACTGGTCATGGTAGATGGCAAGAAGATGTCTCGCTCTTTGAACAATGTCAAGACCATAGAAGACCTCGAGACAATGGGATATGGCGGCAGACAAATCAGGTTCTTTCTACTCGGTACTCACTACCGTAAGCCTCTAAATTTCTCCTTGGGAGCTTTAGAGACGGCAAGAAATACGGTCAAAAAGTTAGATAGATTCATTCAGCGCCTGATTCGTTATACCCCAGGTGAAGGACACCCGGATGCTGATCAACTTGTCTATGACATCAAACAGAGATTCTCCGACGCCATGGATGATGATTTCAACATATCTGATACAATGGCCTCTCTTTTTGAATTTATAGGGAAGGTCAGTATTCCACTCTCTTCCGGGCAGTTGAGCAATAGGGAAAGGGACAATGTGCTCGATGTCCTAAGAAAGATCGATGCTGTTCTCGGAGTGATGAATTTTGAGGAAGAGACATTGACCGACGATGCGCGTAAGCTTCTCGAACAGAGAGCACGCGCGAGAAAAATTGGTGATTGGAAGGCTTCTGACGAAATCAGGAAGAAGCTTCTTGGGATGGGAATCGAGACCTCCGATACAGCCCACGGAGTAACATGGAGATTAAAATAGTTATAAGGGTTGCGTGAAGCAAATAGAATTAATATACTATGCTTGCAATTGATGGCTGACACGAATGGATGAGGACATCTGATGGACAAGGAAATCAGAAAGTCAGTTATTGCAGGGACGTGGTATCCTGGCAGCCCCAAGGTTTTGCTGGCGGATATAGAGAACTTTTTTCAAAACGCACCTGATGTAACTGTTGACGGCAGTATCAGAGGCCTTATTGTTCCCCATGCAGGGTATATATATTCGGGCCAGATTGCCGCAATAGCCTATAAAATCGTTAAGAAAGAAACCTTTGATGCCGTCTTGGTATTGGGCCCGAGTCACAGGGCACTTTTCCACGGTGTTTCGATATACAACAAAGGCGGATACGAAACCCCTTTAGGCATGGTTCCCGTGGATGTGACCTTGGCAAATGATATAATGGTCCAAAGCGAAACGATATCCTACATACCGGCTGCCCATTCTCAGGAGCATTCACTCGAGATTCAACTCCCTTTTCTTCAAGTTGCACTCGGAAAATTTCACTTTGTTCCACTTGTCATGGGAGAGCAAGACCGCGAAACATGTGAAAACCTGGCTGAGAGCATAGTCAACGCAATTCATGGAAGGAATGTCTTGATGGTGGGAAGTACAGATCTTTCACATTTCCACACTTATGAGCAGGCTGTGAAACTTGATTCAGTGGTGATCAAGCGCATAGAGAAGATGGATGGCAGGGGTCTGCTCGAAGATTTGGAAAAAAATCTCTGCGAGGCCTGCGGCGGAGGGCCGGCAGCTGTAACCATGATGGTTTCAGAAAAATTGGGTGCAAATAGGGCGAAGTTGCTGAAATATGCCAATTCGGGAGATGTGACAGGAGATAGAAGCAGCGTTGTCGGTTATACTTCCGCTGTTTTCTATAAGAGTCGGGATTCTTAGATTTTGAGAAAGCTTAGGTTTCTGCGTATGCGGTGCGTCACGTCTCGGATCCCGTATATTCTGTCGTATGAATAAACAGACCCCAGACAGAACCCATGCAGAGATCACAGATTAGAATGAATTTGTCAATTACACCCCCTTGGTTGAAATCTGTAATAAGTTTTTCCATGCAAGTTATTGAGATGTTGGGGAGGGATCATTATGGCGCTGACAGATTTTGACAAAAAGGCGCTTCTTGATGTTGTAAAAAAAACAATAGAGGCAAGACTAACAGGCGGACCTCTACCGGAATTTAATTTGTCCTCCGAAGTACTGAATGAAAAGAAGGGGGCATTTGTAACGCTTAAAAAGCACAGTCATCTCAGAGGTTGTATCGGCTATATCGAGGCGAGAAAGCCGCTTTACAAGACCGTGGGAGAAATGGCTCTGGCCGCTGCCTTCGATGATCCACGTTTCCCTCCGTTAAAGCTGGACGAACTGAAGAACATCACCATCGAGATATCTGTAATGAGCCCGCTCCAACAGGTTAAAAACATGGATGAAATAGAAGTAGGCATCCACGGCCTTTACGTTACTAAGGGGTTTCATTCCGGCCTTCTGCTTCCGCAAGTGGCTGCGGAATATAATTGGGATAGCTTGACATTTCTTCAGGAAACCTGTTACAAGGCCGGACTTCAACGGGATGCATGGAAAGATAAGGATGCCAAAGTTTATAAATTTTCAGCTGAGGTCTTTGGCGAACATTAGCTATATATAGAGGGGAACTGCAAGCCAGCCTGAATGCTGGCGCCAAGAAGTGTTCAAATATACCGCTGTTTGAAACTCCATATTGCCGGCGAAAAAATATACGGTTGCATTATACCCCCTGCCTCTTCGCGAGCGTGGGGATGACCGAGCCGCCTCTGCGCCGGGGTGGAGGCTCCCATTTATGGTCATCGAAGCTGCCGGCGACGCTTCGACATGTTAAATGCGCAGAAGTCATTCTTTGCAAATTTTGACATTATGGGTATATCTGAACCTTCAACCAATAAAGTGAAGTTTATGCAATGTATTCATCAATACTCGAAATCATTTCTCTGCAGTACCTTCTTATACATGCTGAGCCGATATGAGAATCTCTCAGCACAACAACACAAAAAATAATTGTTGACAAATTTTGATTATGGAATTACCATTAGAGGCTTCTGTTTTTGGGAGTTTTTTATCGCTCTTTTGCAGTAAGTGAATGAAGTTTCCCGTTCTGGTTAGTAAGTCGGCTGGCGTAGCTCAACAGGTAGAGCAGCTGATTTGTAATCAGCAGGTTGCGGGTTCGAGTCCCATCGCCAGCTCCAGCTTTTGGTGATGTAACTGGAGGGGTACCCGAGTGGCCAAAGGGAGCAGANNTCGAATCCCGTTTCCCGCTCCATATGATGTTTCTTTATTGCCAGACTTTCTTAGAGATGTGTTTCGATTTGCTGATTATATGGGGTGCATGGAATAAAAAGTCCTTTTGATAAATTCATAAAGCCCACGTAGCTCAGTCGGTAGAGCACATCCTTGGTAAGGATGAGGTCACCAGTTCAATCCTGGTCGTGGGCTCCATTACGGTAAAAGTAGGTTAATTATGAGAAATATTATTACCTTGGCCTGTACAGATTGTAAGCAGAGAAATTACACCACAACAAAGAATAAGCGAACAATGCAGAATCGGCTTGAGTTGATGAAGTATTGTAAATTCTGTCGATCTCATAAGCTTCACAGGGAAACTAAGTAGATTTCCTTTATCAGGGAATATGCGGCAGAATGAACAGGCCAGTAGCTCTAATGGATAGAGCGCCGGACTCCAAATCCGGATGCTGGGGGTTCAAGTCCCTCCTGGCCTGCCATTTGGTTTAAATGACATTTGGTCTTTCATATATATTTTATATTTAGAGACGCGAAGAAGAAATATGGTCAAACTGGCCGTGAACGCTTGAAGCGGGGCGAATGGTCTGAACTTTGATCTTTAAGGGATTGCGCTGATGAGTAAGGTAAGAATAATTGCTGACAAAGTAATACGGTTCTTAAAAGAAGCAAAAATTGAGTTGAAAAAAGTTACATGGCCGACTCCCAGGCAGACGCTTGCTTCCACTTCCGTGGTGATAATTGTGGTGATAATTGTGTCCATGTTCTTAGGTATCGTGGATTTTGGTTTGGCTAAGGCTATAAGGATGGTTTTGGGTTAGAGTCTATGGCGTTCAAATGGTATGTCGTTCACACGTATTCGGGTTTTGAGAACAGGGTAAAGATTTCTCTGCAGGAAAGAATTGAAGCAGCAGGAATGCAGGAGCACTTTTCGGATATCCTTATTCCGGAAGAAGATATTGTAGAACTGGTGTCGGGAGAGAAGAAGACGTCGAAAAGGAAATTCTTCCCCGGATACATCCTCGTCAAGATGGAGATGAATGACGAAACGTGGCACCTTGTCAAAGGGACACCGAAGGTGACGGGGTTTATTGGAGGCAAGGAAAAGCCATCGCCAATCCCTGATAAGGATGTGGATAACCTCAAGACCAGGATAAATGAGGGAACTTTAAAACCAAAACCAAAATTCAGGTTTGAGGTGGGTGATCACGTAAGGATTATTGATGGTCCATTTACGAATTTTGACGGGGTTGTCGATGAGGTCAAGCCGGAAAAGGGTAAATTAAGGGTCATCGTCAGTATATTTGGCAGGTCAACGCCGGTTGAGCTAGATTTTATCCAGGTTGTTCAGCATTGATAATAGGTGATGAGTTAACAAGAAAGAATTGGGGTGGTCGCAATGGCAAAAAAGGTTATAGCGAATATAAAGCTTCAGATTAAGGCAGGCAAAGCAACTCCATCTCCTCCCATAGGGCCCGCCTTAGGGCAGCATGGGGTCAATATCATGGAGTTTTGCAAGGCTTACAATGCCATGACACAAAACCAGGAAGGCACTGTAATTCCCGTGGTTATCACGGTATATGCCGACCGATCATTCACCTTTGTGACCAAGACTCCGCCTGCATCCGTGCTTCTCAAACAGGCTGCCAAGATTGCCAAAGGTTCCGGGGACCCGAGGCGGGAGAAGGTAGGCACCGTGACGCATGAACAGATTAAGGAGATCGCCACCTCAAAATATAACGACCTAAACGCTGTTGACATAGAAGGGGCAGTCAGAATCATTGAGGGAACTGCACGGTCAATGGGAATAGAAATAGCAGGATAAAAGAAATCGGGACATTGTCAGGAAACGCACGATCAGTGTAGGTTTGTAAAGTTAAACATTTGCCATTGCGGGAAGCCCACCCAGGCCAATGGCAATATCAATAACAGAGGTTTTGACATGGCGAAGAGAGGCAAGACTTACGCAGAAGCGAAGAAAAAGATTGAAGCAGGAAAACGATACACCTTAAAAGAGTCTGTACAGTTGGTTGTTGGTACGGCGAGAACAAAGTTTGATGAAACCGTAGATGCGGCCATCCGGCTGGGCGTAAGCCCACAACACGCTGATCAGATGGTCAGAGGCAGTGTTGTCTTGCCGAACGGATTAGGTAAATCAGTCAGAGTGCTCGTCTTTGCGAAAGGAGAAAAGGAGAAAGAAGCCCTCGATGCGGGTGCCGATATCGTCGGTTCGGACGATGTTATTGAAAAAATTAAGGGAGGATGGCTCGAATTTGACAGGGTGATTGCCACACCTGATATGATGGGCAATGTCGGAAAGCTGGGGAAGATATTGGGCCCCCGCGGATTGATGCCTAATCCAAAGGTAGGCACAGTAACCTTTGACGTAGCGAAGGCTGTCAATGAGCTAAAATCCGGTAAGGTTGAATTTCGCGTAGAAAAAACAGGTATAGTGCATAGTCCGGTCGGAAAGGTATCTTTTGGAGCGGATAAGTTAACGGAAAACATCAGCGCCCTTTTGGAAGCGATAATTAAGCTGAAACCTGCATCGAGTAAGGGAACTTACCTCAAAGGCATATCGCTGTCCACCACTATGGGGCCGGGGGTAAAAGTTGATCCCTTGGATGTAAGAAATATTTGAAATTAGGACCGGCGCAATTATACGCCTGCCGACATAGAGAACGTTGTTTTACTAAAAGAGGGTTTTGTGGAAATGGCGCTTCGCAAGAGGAATACACGGAATATGGCTTGTTGCGATGCCGCCGGATTTGATGATACAATAATAGAAGTCTGAGACAGCAGGTACAGGGGTTTAAACGATTTGAAGCGGCCTGCCGAGACCAGTAGATGGTTTTGCAGTAATTTGATTCAGTAATGTACATCATGTTTAGGAACTCCCCTGTATCATGAACAGTTCTCTGACTTCTGATGACATTCTTGTTTACAAGAGGTAGAAGTTCTACAAATTTAATGTAATGAAAGGAGGTTAAAGATTGGATCGGAGAACTAAGGAAAAGATTGTAGCTGAGCTTCGTGAAAAACTGAGAGACACCAAATTGGCGGTTCTTGCCGGGTATTCCGGCATGAACGTTGAGAAGCTGACTGTCTTGAGAAATACTTTACGCAAGTCAGGCACTGAACTGCGAGTCATTAAGAACACGCTGCTCGGAATTGCCTTGGAAAATACCGATTTTAGCGGGCTGAAAGAGTATTTCAAAGGACCATTGGCTATCCTCTTGAACCGTGGGGATGTGGTCCGGCCGACAAAGGTGTTAGTCGAATTTGCCAAAAAGAACGCCGAGCTGGAAATAAGGGTCGGTATGCTAAATGGCAAGGTATTGAGCAAAGATCAGCTAAGCGCGCTGTCGGAGTTGCCAAGCAGAGAAGTCCTTCTCGGAAAACTTCTTTCCGTTATGGTAGGAGTCCAAACTTCGCTGGTTACCGTTTTAAGCGGGGTTCCGAGAAGCTTTATTTGCGCGCTTGACGCTTATCGTGCAAAGAAACAATCAGGAAACTAAAACATACAGGAGAGGATAAGAAAGATGCCCAGTAAAATTACAAAAGATGATGTCATAAAATTTATTGAAGAAATGACGGTTCTTGAACTTTCTGAGTTAGTGAAGGAACTGGAAGAAAGATTCGGCGTATCCGCAGCCGCGCCTATGGCAATGGCTCAAGTTGCTGCAGGGCCTGAACAAGCAGTGCAGGCAGAGGAGAAAACAGAATTTAATGCCATTCTGACGGGATTTGGCGAACAGAAAATCCAGGTTATCAAGGTTGTCAGAGCCCTTACCAGTCTCGGGCTTAAAGAAGCCAAAGACTTGGTAGATGGCGTACCGAAGCCGATTAAGGAGGGTGTTTCGAAAGAAGAGGCAGCAGATATAAAGAAGAAGATAGAGGAAGTAGGAGGCACCGTAGAAATTAAGTAGCGGGCAGATAACATAGTAGAATTATTGTTTCGAGATTTTGCAATCCCGGGAGACAGGGATAACCGATTCTATGCTTGCAAATATACAATAACACAAAAGGATAATATGAACGAGTTTAGAAAGAATTTTGGGCGTATAAGAAAAATCTTAGAAATACCAAATCTGATTGATATTCAGAAGAAGTCCTACGAGAAGTTTCTTCAGAAGGAAGTAGCCCCGCTCGAACGGGGGCTCTTTGGACTTCAGGGTGCATTCAAGAGCGTCTTCCCAATCTCCGACTTTAGCGGGAAATGTTCGCTCGAATTTGTAAGTTACAAGATCGGAAACGTCAGATATGACGTGAAGGAATGCATCCAAAAAGGCATGACGTATGCCGCTCCTTTGAAAATCGTGGTGAGGCTGGTTGTCTTCGATGCTGATCGTACCTCCGGGCATAAGACAATCCGGGACATAAAGGAGCAGGAGATATACTTCGGAGAAATCCCCTTGATGACGGATAACGGCACCTTCATTATGAATGGCACGGAAAGGGTCATCGTTAGCCAGCTTCACAGATCGCCAGGTATATTCTTTGATCACGATAAAGGGAAAACCCTCGCCAGCGGGAAGCTGATTTATTCAGCGAGGATCATACCTATCAGAGGGTCTTGGCTGGATTTTGAATTTGATTCAAAAGATCTTCTCTATGTGAGGATCGACAGGCGAAGAAAGATGCCTGTGACGATTCTATTTAAGGCTATGGCAAACTCTACGGAATTCCTCCTCAGTTATTTTTACAATATCGAGAAGGTATTTATAGACCATAATAAGTTTTACATGGTCGTGGATGAGTCACTCGTCGGTGAAAAGGCCCCCGAAGATATAAAGGAGCCAGGATCCGGTGAAGTGATTATTAAGAAGATGCGGAAGTTTACCAAAGCACACATCAAGAGAATGACTGATCTGAAGATCAAGAGGATACAGATTAAGGAATCAGATATAGTTGGGAAAATTCTTGCCTCAGATATAAAGGATCCCAACACCGGCGAAGTATTGTTGAGATGTAATGAAGAGTTGACAGTCGACGGCCTGGAGCTGGTCAGCGGGAAAGGGGTTCAGGAGCTTCGGTTTATCTACATGGACGAGGAAAGATCCAATGCTTCAATTAAGGATACTCTGCTCATCGATAAGATTGAGAATGAAGAAGAGGCAATAATCGAGATATACAGAAGGTTGAGGCCGAGTAACCCGCCGACACCGGAAACGGCACATAAGTTTTTCAACAGTCTCTTTTTTGATCCTGCAAGTTACGATCTGTCGGACGTCGGAAGGGCCAAAATGAATTACAAGCTCCGTCTGGATGTCCCGATAGATGTAACAGTTCTGCGTAATGCGGATATCCTGGCCGCCGTCAAATATCTGATTGATCTGAAAAATGGTTCTGGTGACTGCAGTGTCGACGATATTGATCACTTGGGAAACCGCAGAATCCGGTCGGTCGGCGAACTGATAGAAAATCAGTACCGCATTGGTCTGGTTCGGATTGAGAGGGCCATCAAGGAGAGAATGAGCCTCCAGGATATTGAAACCATGATGCCGCATGAGCTCATCAACGCCAAACCTGTTTCTGCCGTTGTGAATGAATTTCTTGGCAGCAGCCAACTTTCCCAGTTTATGGATCAGACCAATCCCCTCTCGGAGATTACCCATAAGAGAAGACTTTCCGCCCTTGGACCTGGCGGCCTAACGCGTGAAAGGGCAGGGTTTGAGGTCAGAGATGTTCATCCCACCCACTATGGCCGTATCTGTCCTGTTGAAACACCGGAAGGCCCCAATATTGGTCTCATCGTCTCCCTCAGCACGTATGCGCGGGTCAATCCATTCGGCTTTATAGAAACACCTTACAGAGTGGTCAATAATGGAAAAGTTCTTGACGAAGTTCGCTACCTGACAGCCATTGAAGAGGAAAAGTATATTATCGCACCGGCGGATATGGCCCTTGACGGCAGAGGGAGGTTCGTCGGCGAACTCGTTTCTGCCAGAAAGGGAAGCGATTTTCTCAATATTCCGCCGACCGAGATCAATTTGATGGATGTATCTCCGGATCAACTCGTAAGTATTGCGGCAGCATCGATACCGTTTCTTGAGCATGATGATGCCAACCGGGCCCTCATGGGTTCCAATATGCAACGACAGGCAGTTCCCCTCTTGAGGCCCGAAGTTCCCATCGTGGGTACGGGGATGGAAGCTATTGTTGCAAGGGACTCAGGCGCGGTTGTTGTGGCGAAGCGCTCTGGAGTAGTTGAGCAGGTGGACGCTGCAAGGATTGTTATCAAGTGTGACGGGAATGGAGAGGATGAGCTTGACACGGGCGTTGATATCTATAACCTTTCCAAGTATCAGCGCTCAAACCAGGATACCTGCTTTAACCAGAAGCCTATTGTGAATAAGGGAAATTTGGTCAGCAAGGGTGATATCATTGCTGATGGTCCCGCCACTGATTCCGGGGAACTTGCATTAGGGCGAAACGTGATGGTCGCTTTCATGTCGTGGGGGGGATACAACTATGAAGATTCGATACTGGTAAGCGAAAGACTCATAAAAGATGATATCTACACGTCGATTCACATTGAAGAATTCGAGACGATGGCGAGAGATACGAAGCTGGGTAAAGAGGAGATCACAAGAGATATTCCTAACGTGGGAGAGGATGCCCTCAGGAACCTTGACGAAAGCGGTATTGTCAGGATGGGCGAATTTGTGAAATCGGGGGATATTCTTGTGGGGAAGATCACTCCGAAAGGAGAGACTCAATTATCCGCTGAAGAAAAGCTACTCAGGGCGATATTTGGTGAAAAGGCAAGCGACGTCCGAGACACATCTCTTCGGGTTCCTCCGGGTGTTGAAGGTACGGTGATAGACGCCAAAGTATTTACCAGAAAGGGTTCTGAAAGGGACCACAGGACGCAATCCATCGAAGATGAAGCCATGGGGGATTTGTATAAAGACCGTGATGACGAAATCAGAATCATCACGGAAAGCGTCAAGAACAATATCGCCGGCATGCTCGTCGGAAAAACTTCTGCCTCAAAGCTGGTCGATCCAAAGAAGAAAAAGATGTTCCTGAAAAAAGGAGAGCTGATTGAAAAAGAAGCTCTGGAAAAAATACCTTTTGGCCTGTGGAAGGACATTTCTCTCGTACGTGATGAGGCAACAGAAGAAAAGATAGGCACTTTGGTTGCAAATTATGAGAGAAAGAAGGAGATCATTGAGGCATTCTTTGAGGAGAAGATCAGCAAGCTGAAGGCGGGCGATGAACTCCCCCCGGGAGTGATCAAAATGGTCAAAGTCTATATCGCCATCAAGAGAGGATTGTCCGTAGGCGACAAGATGGCCGGCAGGCACGGTAATAAAGGGGTATTGTCGAGGATACTCCCTGAAGAAGATATGCCGTATTTTAAGGACGGAACACCCCTTGATATCATTTTGAATCCTTTAGGGGTTCCTTCACGTATGAATGTCGGGCAGATTCTCGAGACGCATTTAGGCTGGGCAGCAAAAGGCTTGGGTGAGAAGATCAATGCCATGCTGGAAAAGCATCACAGTACCGATCGGTTGAAAAAAGAATTGCGAAGCATTTATTCCTCGCCTGATTTTGATCGCTTTATCGACGGTATCTCCGAGGATAAGCTCAGAGAGTTTATAGGTAAATTAAAGAGGGGTATTTTGGTTTCTACCCCGGTTTTTGATGGTGCAGAAGAAAATGAAATCAGGGATATGCTGAAGAAGGTGGGTCTTCCTGAGAACGGACAGACTGTTCTTTTTGACGGAAGGACCGGTGACCCGTTTGATCAGGAGGTCACGGTCGGCATGATTTATATGCTCAAGTTACATCACCTTGTTGATGACAAAATTCATGCAAGGTCCATTGGGCCCTATTCCTTAGTGACTCAACAGCCGCTTGGCGGAAAAGCACAGTTTGGTGGTCAGAGGCTCGGTGAAATGGAGGTGTGGGCCATGGAAGCCTATGGCGCTGCTTACTCACTGCAGGAGTTCCTTACGGTTAAGTCCGATGATGTGGCAGGCAGAACGAGGATATACGAAGCTATTGTGAAAGGTGAGCATACATTTGAACCTGGGCTCCCAGAATCATTCAATGTTCTTGTCAAGGAACTGCAGAGTCTTTGCCTTGATGTGGACTTAATGGAAGAAGAATGAGAACATCAAACACAATGTTGTTTGGGAGGCATTTAGAATTTAGGGTTTGCACGTGATAACCCTCTAACAATCGGGAGATATAATATAGTGGAAGATATTTTTAGTTATTTTGAAAAACCGAAGGATCCTATCAGGTTCAGCGCAATCAAGATGTCGCTTGCTTCGCCGGAGAAGATACTTTCGTGGTCCCATGGTGAGGTCAAGAAACCTGAGACGATTAATTACAGGACATTCAAGCCGGAAAGAGATGGACTGTTTTGCGCAAAAATATTCGGCCCCGTGAAAGATTACGAATGTCTCTGTGGCCGCTATAAGCGGATGAAGTATCGAGGCGTTATATGTGAGAAATGCGGCGTAGAGGTTATCCAATCAAAGGTCCGCAGAGAGAGGATGGGCCACATCACCCTGGCTACGCCGGTCGCTCACATATGGTTTCTCAAGAGTCTTCCGAGCCGGATAGGAAATGTCCTCGATTTGAGTCTGAAGGAACTGGAAAAGGTTCTTTATTTCGAGTCTTGGATAGTCTTGGATCCCAAGAATACTCCTCTGAAGAAAAGGGAGCTTCTGACTGAAGAAGAGCTAAGTGAGTTGCGCGAACAATACGGTGAAGATGCTTTTGAAGTCGGGATTGGAGCCGAGGCCGTTAGAAAACTTCTTGTCGAAATTGATCTGATAAAAATTGATGAAGAACTGCGTGAAGAGCTAAGATCGACCGTTTCTGATACCAAGAAGAAAAAGCTTGTGAAGAGATTGAAAGTGATCGAGTCTCTGAAGAAATCCAAGACAAACAGACCTGAATGGATGGTTCTCACGGTTTTGCCTGTCATCCCGCCGGATCTACGACCTCTGGTGCCGCTGGACGGTGGCCGTTTTGCGACCTCGGACCTCAACGATCTTTACAGGCGGGTAATCAACAGGAACAACCGCCTGAAACGCCTGCAGGAATTAAATGCCCCGGAGATCATAGTAAGGAACGAAAAGAGAATGCTCCAGGAGGCAGTTGACGTCCTCTTCGATAACGGCAGAAGAGGCAGAGCCATCACAGGTTCCAATAAGAGGCCTCTCAGGTCTCTCTCCGACATGCTGAAAGGGAAACAGGGCAGGTTCAGACAGAACCTGCTTGGCAAGAGGGTTGATTACTCAGGACGATCGGTCATTACAGTTGGGCCTGATCTCAGGCTTCATCAGTGTGGTCTTCCCAAGAAGATGGCACTGGAACTCTTTAAGCCATTTGTCTATAACCGCCTCGAGGAGAAGGGTTATGTAACCACAGTGAAAAGTGCTAAGAAGATGGTGGAAAGAGAGACTGCCGAGGTATGGGATGCACTCGATGAAGTGGTGCGCGAATATCCGGTAATGCTCAACAGAGCTCCGACGTTGCACAGGCTTGGCATTCAGGCCTTTGAGCCGGTCCTCATTGAGGGGAAAGCGATACAGCTCCATCCGCTGGTTTGCACGGCATTTAACGCGGATTTTGACGGGGACCAGATGGCCGTCCACATCCCCCTGTCCATAGAGGCTCAGACAGAGGCCAGAGTCCTGATGATGTCAACGAACAATATACTTTCTCCAGCTAATGGGAAGCCAATTATTAACCCCAGTCAGGATATCGTGCTCGGGATCTATTACCTGACGCGGGCCAGGTCCAGCGTCAAAGGCGAGGGGATGACTTTTTCAGATCCTGGAGAAGTCCGTAGAGCCCTTGATGCTGATGCCGTTCGTCTTCATGCAAAGGTGCGAGTCCGTATTGACGGTGAATTGAAAGATACAACCGTTGGCAGGGTCATCCTTTATGATATTATTCCTCAAGAAATATCTTTCGATGTCATCAATAAAGTGATGAATAAGAAAGAGCTGGCGAATCTTATTGATAATTGTTACCGGTCGTGTGGCGCAAAGACGGCGGTCTTGCTGGCCGATCAACTTAAGGATTTGGGATTTAAGTATGCTACGTCTTCGGGGTCATCCATTGCGATCCATAATATGGTCGTCCCGGAGAACAAGAAAGATATAGTAGCGTTGGCTGATAAGGAAGTGCTGAAGGTACAGACTCAGTATATGGATGGTCTTATTACCGATGGCGAGCGCTACAATAAGGTCATCGATATATGGGCACAGGCGACCGAAAAGATTGCCGCGGAGATGTTAATCGGCATTGGTGCAGAAGAAGATGATGCCGCTACAGGGGCGAAGAGGCAGGGAGAAAGTCTGAATCCCATCTATATGATGGCCGATTCTGGTGCGAGGGGCAGCGCTGTTCAGATCAGACAACTTGCGGGTATGAGGGGTCTGATGGCCAAGCCATCAGGGGAAATAATTGAAACCCCGATTACTGCAAATTTCCGGGAAGGCCTTACTGTTCTTCAATATTTTATATCGACCCACGGTGCAAGGAAAGGCTTGGCCGACACGGCCTTGAAAACGGCAAATTCCGGATATCTAACCAGGCGGCTTGTCGATGTTGCCCAAGATTGCATTATAAGCGAAAATGATTGCAACACCATCGATGGGATTTTTGTTTCAGCCCTGATGGAAGGTGGGGAGATTATAGAGGCAGCCGGAGAAAGAGTTCTCGGAAGAGTGGCTCTCGAAGAAATAAAGGATCCTTTTACGGGTGAAATCCTGGTACACGCCAATGAAGCAATAGATGAGACCCTGGCAGAGAAAATTGATAAGTCCGGTATAGAGAGGATAAATATAAGATCGGTTCTGACGTGCAAATCAAAACAGGGCGTCTGCGCCAGGTGCTACGGAAGGGACTTGGCTCACGGTCATCTCGTCAATATAGGCGAGGCCGTGGGTATCATTGCAGCTCAGTCCATCGGTGAACCTGGAACCCAGCTCACCATGCGAACATTTCACATTGGAGGTACTGCAAAGTTTGAGGAACATTCTACGCTCGAAGCGAGGCATGACGGCACTGTGAAGTACGTGAACCTCAACACTGTTAAGGGTCATGGGAAGGATATCGTCGTGATGAACAGGAACGGAGAAGTTCATGTCCTTGACGAACAGGCCAGAAGCCGCGGGAAATACCCGGTCCCATATGGAGCCCATCTCAAAGTCAAGAATGGCAACATCGTGAAAACTGGCGATCTGCTTGCGGAGTGGGATCCTTTTTCCATACCGATACTTGCCGAAGTTGACGGGACTGTAAAGTACGGCGACATATTGGAAGGAAAGACAATGCAGGAACAGGTCGATGAGGTGACCGGTCTTTCAAGAAAGGTTATCGTCGAATATAAGGGTGCCAACTTACGTACGCGGGTTTCCATCAAAGACGAGAAAGGCAAGACAGTTAAGATCCCCGGTACCAATGCCGTAGCAAGATATCTCTTGCCTGTGGGGGCAAATATTGTGGTTTCCGAGGGCGATAAGATCAAGGCAGGCGACATTGTTGCCAAGATTCCCAGAGAAACGACTAAGACCAAGGATATCACGGGAGGTCTTCCGAGAGTGGCAGAGCTCTTTGAGGCTCGAAAACCCAGGGAGTTCGCGGTTATAAGTGAGATAGACGGGACCGTTTCATATGGCAAAGATGCAAAGGGAAAAAGGAAAGTAATTATCACCCCGGACGTGGGAGAAGACAAGGAATACCTCATTCCTAAGGGAAAACATGTCAGCGTTCAGGAAGGCGACAGGATTCAAGCCGGTGAAGCGCTGATGGACGGCGTACATAATCCCCATGATCTTCTGGCGATCAAAGGTGAAAAAGCGTTGGCACGGTATCTGGTGGATGAGGTGCAGGAGGTGTACAGACTTCAGGGAGTCAAGATCAATGACAAACATATGGAGATAATTGTACGCCAGATGCTGCGCAGGGTGAAAGTGAAAGACCCGGGCGACACGTCATTCATCGCTGATGAGCAAGTGGAAAGATATCGTTTCCAGGAAGAGAACGAACGAGTCGTCAGCAAGGGAGAAAAGCCCGCTATTGGGGAACCTATGCTTCTCGGCATTACCAAGGCATCTCTGAGCACGCAGAGTTTCATATCTGCTGCCTCGTTCCAGGAGACAACACGTGTTCTTACGGAGGCAAGCCTTGCCGGAAAGATAGATTATTTAAGAGGGCTCAAGGAGAACGTAATAATGGGGAGACTGATTCCTGCAGGGACTGGTCTTCCTATGTACAGGAAGCTGGGCATCAAAGCGGCGGATGCTGAGAGCACAGTCGAACTGGAAAGTCAGGAGACGGATAAAAAATTAACTGAAAAAGATGTTGACATAAAGGCCACAAGTTGATAGAAAATCATCTTTTATGCACGAATTGCATAAGTTAAGAAAATTTTAGGAGGAATCATGCCGACGCTGAATCAATTGGTCCGCAAGGGAAGGGTGAAAATACAAAAGAAGACGTCAACACCTGCTCTGGCCGGTTCGCCGCAGAGACGGGGTGTTTGCGTTCGCGTGTATACCTCCACACCCAAGAAACCAAATTCTGCTTTGAGAAAGGTCGCGAGGGTTCGTCTCGCCAGCGGGTATGAAGTGACGTCTTATATACCGGGAGTGGGCCACAATCTTCAAGAACACTCCGTTGTCTTAGTTAGAGGTGGCAGGGTGAAAGATCTTCCGGGTGTACGATACCACATTATCAGGGGCACGCTGGATGCCGTCGGAGTTCAGGACAGGAAGCAGGGTAGATCAAAATACGGGGCCAAGAAGCCGAGCTAAGTGAGAATAGGTCATGCCGAGAAGAAGAGAGATTGCAAAAAGAGAAGTGATACCGGATCCAAAGTACAATAATAAGCTTGTGGCAAGATTTATTAATTGTCTATTGCGTAGGGGCAAAAAAAGCATTGCAGAATCGATGTTCTACGGGGCTTTTGATATTATTGAAAAGAGAACGAAAGAGCAGCCTGTGGAAGTCTTTGAAAAGGCCGTAAGTAACGTCAAGCCTCTGATAGAAGTAAAATCACGACGTGTCGGAGGGTCCACGTATCAGGTGCCGACTGAAGTTGTACCTGAGAGAAGAGTTGCCCTGGCGATTCGCTGGTTGATTATTCATGCAAAAGAACGTGCCGAAAAAACCATGCAAGAAAAGCTTGCCGCCGAATTGATCGATGCCGCTAACAACAGAGGCGCTTCCGTCAAGAAGAGAGAAAGCGTTCACAAGATGGCAGAGGCGAATAAGGCATTTGCCCACTACCGGTTTTAGCTTTGTTTGAAGGTTTGGGTGAATCTTAATTGGCACGCATTGTTCCTTTACAAAGTCTTCGCAATATCGGCATTATGGCGCACATTGATGCCGGCAAGACGACAACAACCGAGCGCATCCTTTATTATACGCACGGCTCCTACAAAATGGGTGAGGTCGATGAAGGAACGGCCACAATGGATTGGATGGAGCAGGAGCAGGAGCGGGGTATAACGATCACGGCTGCGGCTACTACATGCACGTGGAGCGACCACCGCATGAACCTCATCGATACGCCCGGCCACGTTGACTTCACTATAGAAGTGGAAAGATCTTTGAGAATCTTGGACGGTGCTGTCGCGCTTTTCTGCGCAGTTGGTGGCGTGGAACCCCAGTCTGAGGTAGTTTGGGGTCAAGCTGATAAGTATCGCGTCCCGCGAATTATCTTTGTCAATAAGATGGATAGGGTGGGGGCTGATTTCGAGAAGGTTGTTGCCGCGATTCGTGACAGACTCGGGGCACATCCGATACCCGTTCAGATGCCCATTGGCAAGGAGGAATCTTTCCGGGGAATAATCGATCTTATACGTATGAAGGCGATCATCTACGATGAATATTCCTTGGGGGCTAAATTCAGCGTAAATGAGATTCCGCCCGATCTTCTTGATGCCTCTCGTCGAGAACGAGAGAAGCTCATCGAGTTTCTCTCCGATCACGATGAGAGCCTGATGAGAAAATATCTCAATGAAGAAGCTCTTTCACAAGATGAAATTATAAGCGCCCTGAGGAAGGCCACACTGTCGTTAAAAGCGACGCCGGTGCTGTGCGGCTCCGCCTTCAAGAATAAAGGTGTTCAGCCTCTCTTGGATGCAATTATCGATTACCTTCCTTCGCCGCTGGATATGCCCCCGGTGGTCGGCACGGGCAGTAAGGGGGAAAAGATCGAAAGAATGCCGGGCGATGACGAACCTTTCTCAGCGTTGGCATTTAAGATTGTGACTGATCCCTACGTCGGCCAGTTGACCTATTTCAGGGTATATTCAGGCGTGCTCTCTGCCGGTTCCTATGTATATAATGTGTCCAAAGGGAAAAGGGAACGCATTGGCCGCTTGCTAAAGATGCATGCCAATAAGAGGGAGGAGATTAAGGAAGTGCGCACCGGTGACATAGCTGCCGCCGTGGGTCTTAACCTGACAACTACCGGCGATACCCTTTGTGATACGGTACACCCTCTTGTATTGGAGACTCTGGAATTTCCCGATCCCGTTATTGCCATAGCCATAGAGCCAAAAACGAAGGCGGATGAGGAAAAACTGGATGTGGCTCTCAGAAAGATCTCCCGTGAAGATCCTTCCTTCAAGGTGAAGGTCGACAAAGATACGGGTCAAACCTTGATCTCGGGGATGGGGGAGCTGCACTTAGAAATTATCGTCGACCGGCTATCGAGAGAATTTGGATTAGGCGCCAACATCGGTAGTCCGCAGGTAGCTTACAAGGAGACTATCAGAAAGAGAATCAGGTCTGAAGGCAAGTTTGTTAAACAGTCCGGCGGCAGAGGACAGTACGGCCACGTATGGCTTGAGATTGAACCAAATGAACCAGGCCGGGGATTTGAATTCAGGAATAAGATTGTCGGCGGGGTTATTCCCGGCGAGTACATTCCTGCAGTGGCAAGGGGCGTTTCCGAGGCTACGCAGGAAGGTGTTCTGGCAGGCTTCCCCGTGGTAGATGTTATTGTCAGTGCCGTGGATGGCTCCTTTCACGATGTGGATTCTTCCGAGATGGCATTTAAGATAGCGGCCTCCATGGCATTCAAGAGCGGAGCAAGAAGGGCTCACCCCGTCTTGATGGAGCCGATAATGTCTGTGGAAGTCATAGTTCCCAAAGCATATATGGGTGACGTTATCGGAAATCTCACTTCGAGACGGGGAAAGATCGTGAGCATCGAGTCAAGGCCTTCTTTAGAGGCAATAAACGCCGAGGTTCCTTTGGCAGAAATGTTCGGATATGCTACTGACCTTAGATCAAAAACTCAGGGAAGAGCAACTTTTACCATGCGTTTTCTCAATTACCATGCAGTATCAGAAACTCAGGCGAAACTGGTTATTGACAAACTGAAGACAGTCGATGAAGCATGAAAAACATAGTGAATAAACGAACCATTTTAAGTTGAAGGAGGTAATGGATATGGCTAAGAAGAAATTTGAGAGGACGAAACCGCATGTGAATATTGGCACCATTGGGCACGTAGATCATGGTAAGACTACCCTGACGGCGGCAATTACAAAACACTTGCAGAAAAAAGGATTGGCCGAATTCAGACCCTTTGATTCCATAGACAATGCGCCAGAGGAAAAAGAAAGGGGAGTTACCATTAACGTTGCACACGTGGAATATGAGACGGTGAAGAGACATTACGCCCACGTAGATTGTCCTGGCCACGCGGACTATATCAAGAACATGATATCAGGTGCCGCTCACATGGACGGAACGATCCTAGTGGTGGCTGCTTCGGATGGCCCCATGCCTCAGACAAGAGAGCACATCCTCCTTGCAAGACAGGTTCGGGTTCCCTATGTAGTTGTCTATTTGAACAAGATCGACCTTGTAGATGACCCGGAGCTTTTGGACCTCGTAGAACTTGAATTGAGAGAGCTCTTGACACAGTATGAATTCCCCGGCGATGAAGTTCCCATAATCAGAGGGTCAGCCTTGAAGGCTCTCGAGTCTGATGATCCGGACTCGACTGATGCCAAGTCTATCTGGGAGTTAATGGATGCCGTCGATAAATATATTCCGGAGCCGGCGCGCGACCTGGATAAGCCTTTCCTCATGCCTATTGGTGACGTGTTCTCCATATCGGGCCGGGGGACAGTGGTTACAGGCAGGGCGGAAAGAGGTATCATCAGAACGGGAGATGAAGTGGAAATAGTCGGTTTCAGACCCACGTTTAAGACGGTCTGTACGGGCGTTGAGATGTTTCGCAAGACCCTTGATGAGGGCAGGGCGGGTGATGACATCGGCGTTCTCCTGAGAGGCACCAAACGAGAAGAGGTTGAAAGAGGCCAGGTTGTGGCGAAACCGGGATCAATAACGCCGCATACGAAATTTAAAGCGGCAGTTTACGTTCTGACCAAAGAGGAAGGCGGGAGGCATACGCCCTTCTTTCCCGGCTATCGTCCCCAGTTCTATTTCAGAACCACGGATGTTACAGGAATCTGTACGCTGCCCGAAGGTGTCGAGATGGTGATGCCTGGTGACAACATCGAAGTTGAGGTAGATTTAATCACCCCCATTGCCATGGAAGAACAGCTCAGGTTCGCTATCAGGGAAGGCGGTCGAACTGTTGGCGCCGGCGTAGTCAGTAAGATAATCGAGTAAAAGGAATACTATAGGTAGATATATCCATGAAAGAACAGAGAATAAGAATCCGCCTCAAGGCATATGATTATAAACTCCTTGACCGGTCTGTCGAAGATATTGTTGAGACGGCAAAAAGGACGGGAGCCCGTGTGGCAGGGCCCATACCTCTACCCACGGAAATCAACAAATTTTGCGTCAATCGATCTCCCCATGTAGACAAGAAATCAAGGGAGCAATTTGAGATAAGGACACACAAGAGACTCATTGATATTATTGAGCCGACGCAATCTACCGTAGATGCGCTGATGAAATTGGACCTGTCTGCGGGCGTTGACGTTGAGATAAAATTATAGATATACGAGACATACTATCAGATCAATATCTTCTTTGTCATGTGTGAAGGGCTTGGATGTCGGTTGTTTGAAATGATGGCGCCCTCATAAAGAGTCGTATACTGAAGAAATCAGGCATACGCAGAACTAACAGGCAGTAACAAGACTGATGTGCACCTAAGCCTTTGGACTGCTCATAAATGTACTAAATATTGTGGGAAGAACATGAAAAAATTGCTCGTCGGCAGGAAATTAGGCATGACACAAATTTTTGCGGAAGACGGCGAATCCGTCCCGGTGACTGTCATCGAGGCGGAGCCATCCGTTGTCGTTCAGAAAAAAACTCAAGAAGCTGATGGCTATGATGCGCTACAACTGGGTTACGGACGAGTTAAGCAGAAGAATGTGACGAAAGCCTTGCAGGGCCATCTTAAGAAAGCAAACAAGGGGTTCTTCCGTAACCTGAGGGAATTCAGAACTGCTACGGACAGCTATGAACTCGGGCAGGAACTGAAAGTCGATATGTTTAAGATTGGAGATTATATTGATGTCGTCGGAACCTCAAAAGGCAAAGGGTTTGCCGGCGTAATTAAAAGACATGGCTTCAGCGGAGGCAGGGCGACGCACGGATCGATGTTTCATAGAGCGCCCGGATCTATTGGAGCGAGTGCGGAGCCATCGCGGGTTCTGAAGGGGAAGAAGCTTCCGGGACAAATGGGCGATGTGAGGAAGACCGTACAGAATTTATTGGTGATCGGTATAAGGCCGGAGCGGAATCTGATTTTGGTTAAAGGCTCCATTCCGGGTTGTAGAAATAGCGTTGTCATTATCAAGCAATCAATTAAAATAGGTGGTTAAGCAGTATCTGGAGTAGATGAAATGCCAGTTGCCGGTGTATACGATATTGAGAATAACAGAGTATCCGAGATCGATTTGAGTGATGCTGTCTTCGCTGTGGAGGTCAATGAAGCCGTACTGCATGACGTCGTGAGAATGCAGATGGCAGGGAGAAGGTCAGGTACCGCGTCAACCAAGAGAAGGCAGGAGGTCAGAGGAGGAGGCA
This sequence comes from Syntrophaceae bacterium, assembly GCA_003142635.1. GTDB lineage: Bacteria > Desulfobacterota > Syntrophia > Syntrophales > UBA2185 > Fen-1135. The sequence goes on from PLMX01000202.1 coordinate 26,535, forward strand.
GGAAACCCTGGCGCCAGAAAGGCACAGGCAGGGCGAGAGCAGGGACGACGAGATCCCCCCTGTGGCGGGGCGGCGGGATTGTGTTTGGGCCTCATCCGCGGAGTTACGCGTATAAAGTACCGAAGAAAGTCAGGAAACTGGCCTTGATGTCTGCCCTGAGTCTGAAAGTAAGGGAAGGGAAAATGTTGATACTGAAAGATTTTCCCATGGACGAAATTAAGACAAAGAAGTTCAAGGAAGTTATTGATCGATTCGGTTTGAAAAAGGCCTTGCTTGTTTTGGACAAATCTAATCCGGTCTTGGAAAAATCATCCAGAAATGTGGAGGGAATTAAATTGATTCGGTCGGAGGGGATCAATGTTTATGACCTTCTGAACTACGATCACGTGGTTCTCTTTGAACCGTCAGTGAAGATGATTGAAGGGGCTTTATTGTCATAATGGATATATATCATACTATTAGAAGGGCGCTGATTACTGAGAAGACCACTGCTGCAAAGGATGAAAGCAACAAGTATATCTTTGAGGTTGATCGAAGGGCAAACAAGATTGAGGTTGCCACGGCAGTGGAAAAGATCTTTAAAGTAAAAGTAGTGGACGTTCATGTTATGAATATTCTCGGAAAGAAAAAGAGGGTTGGGAGGGTTATGGGTGAAAAGCGTTCATGGAAAAAGGCAATCGTCACCCTTGCCCCCGGCAATCATATTGAAATTCATGAAGGTGTGTAAACGGAGAGAGATACAGTCGGATGGCTATAAGGAAATATAAACCAACATCGCCGGGCAGAAGATTCCAAACGTGCTCGGATTTTAATGAGATCACGCGAACTGTGCCTGAAAAAAGTTTGCTCATACCACTGCAACGTACGGGCGGACGAAATTGCTACGGAAGAATAACGATGAGGCACGTTGGAGGTGGTCATAAGAGGCGATACCGGGTAATTGATTTTAGGCGAGACAAGATGGAAATACCTGCCAAGGTAGCGGAACTGGAATACGATCCCAATCGGAGTTCACGGATTGCCTTGTTGCAATATCTCGATGGCGAAAAGAGATATATCATCGCCCCGTCAAAAATAGATATAGGCGATACGATTGTAAGCTCCGAAAGGGCCGATATCAAACCCGGAAACACTATGCCCATAAAGAATATACCGCTCGGTTCCCTTATTCACAATGTGGAGTTGAAGATTGGGCGTGGAGGCCAGCTGATCAGATCGGCGGGGACATACGGTCAGCTTATGGCTAAGGAAGAAGGTTATGCGCAGGTAAGACTTCCCTCAGGAGAGGTAAGAAAGATCCTGCTCGATTGCAAGGCGACCATAGGGCAGGTGGGCAATATCGATCACGAAAATATTAGCATCGGCAAAGCCGGTCGGTCCAGGTGGCTGGGAAGACGCCCCAAGGTGAGGGGCGTGGCCATGAATCCCGTCGACCATCCTATGGGCGGAGGTGAAGGCAAATCATCGGGAGGAAGACATCCATGCACACCATGGGGCATTCCGACTAAGGGGCATAAGACACGGAAAAATAAAAAGACTGATAAATATATCGTCAAGAGAAGGGGTTAGAAGGTGGCGCGTTCAATTAAGAAGGGGGCATATATAAATGAGAAGCTCCTCGACAAGGTCAGAATGGCCGAAGAGTCGGGAAGCAAGAGTGTCATAAAGACTTGGTCTCGCCGGTCAACAGTTACTCCTGAATTGATAGGGCATACCTTTGCAGTTCATAACGGGAAGAAGTTTATTCCCATCTTTGTTACGGAAAATATGGTGGGACATAAACTCGGTGAATTTGCGCCGACGAGAACGTTTTTCAGCCATGCGGGTGATCGGAAAACGAAGGTGCGGAAATAATAACTTAAGTAAGATCGGTGGTTGGAGTTTATAGATATGGAAGCAAGGGCAGTTGCCAAGTATATACGAGTTTCTCCTCAGAAGGCTCGACTGGTGGTCGATCTCGTGAGGGGGAAAGACATTGGCGAAGCGAAGACGATACTGCAATTTACGAGAAAATATTCTGCAGGCGTCATCAGTAAAGTTTTAAAATCCGCAGTTGCTAATGCAAAACAGAACCCGAATATTGATGAGAGCATCCTTTATGTAAAGGATATTTTTGTGGATCAGGGTCCTTCATTGAAAAGATGGAGAGCAAGGGCACAGGGGAGGGCGGCGGCCATAAAGAAGAGGATGAGTCACATAACTATAATTCTGGATGAAAAGTGAGAATTGAGGAGGTGAAGTTTGGGGCAGAAGGTTAATCCGATCGGTTTCAGGCTGGGCGGTATTAAGACATGGCGATCGCAGTGGTTTTCAGAGAAGAATTACGCGGAGCTGGTTCATGAGGACATAAATATCAGGAAATACCTGAAAAAGAAACTCTATCATGCGGGTATTTCAAGGATAGAGATAGAAAGGGCTGCCAGCAAGGCCAAGGTAAATATTTATGCTGCGCGTCCGGGAATCATCATAGGCAAGAAGGGTTCAGAGATTGAGAAACTGAAAAAAGAGCTTGAAGGTGTTTCGAAAAGCGAGATTATTATAAACATACTCGAGGTGCGCAAGCCGGAAGTAGACGCGCAGCTCGTTGCTGAGAATGTGGCCCTTCAACTGGAGCGGCGTGTTGCCTTCAGGAGGGCCATGAAAAAATGTGTTACCTCTTCCATTAAATTCGGCGCCAAGGGGATCAGAGTAAATTGTGCCGGCAGACTTGGCGGAGCCGAAATGGCGAGGTCCGAATGGTATAGAGAAGGAAGAGTGCCCCTGCATACGCTGCGGGCTGATATCGACTGGGGATTTGCAGAAGCAAGTACTGCCTATGGACTAATTGGCGTAAAGGTATGGATATTCCATGGAGAGGTGCTTCCTACGAAGAAGGGGGCGGATAAATAGATAGACTAAATCCTGAATCCTAATGCCGCAATCCTATACAATACTAAAGAAGCCTTTTTGAATTTTACATGCTTTTGATATTTTTTAGGACTCAGGATTTCTGCTTCAAGGATATTGTTTTTTTGCTGTGACAACAGAGGTCGTTGAATTATGTTGATGCCAAAGAGGGTTAAGTACAGAAAAGTACAGAGGGGCCGCATGAGTGGCAAGGCAACCAGGGGAACTGTAGTGACTTTTGGAGAGTATGGCCTTCAGGCCGCCGAATGCGGCTGGATAACATCACGGCAAATTGAAGCTGCCCGTGTTGCCATGACCCGCCACGTCAAACGAGGGGGGAAAATTTGGATAAGAATCTTTCCTCATAAGTCAATAACAAAAAAACCGGCGGAAACCCGTATGGGTAAAGGAAAGGGCGCACCTGAAGGGTGGGTTGCAGTCGTAAAACCTGGCGTTATCCTTTATGAAATGGAGGGGGTTACAGAGGAAGTTGCTCGTGAAGCCTTCAGACTGGCTGCTCATAAGCTTCCGATTGCAACAAAGTTTCTATCGAGGGAGATGATTGGGTGAAGACAAAAGAGATAAGAGATCTTGATACTGATGAGCTCACGCAGAAAAACAAAGAGCTTGTTGAGGAACTTTTCAAACTCCGCCTGCGACATACGGCGGGTCAATTAGAATCTCCTGCCATAATGAGTTCTGTGCGGAAAAGTATTGCACGTATTAGGACAGTGCTCAGAGAGAGGGAGGTTCAGAAGATATGAGGGAACGAGGCAATAAGAGAATCATTCAAGGTGTAGTGGTCAGCAATAAGATGGATAAGACAATTGTCGTCCGTGCGGAGAGTCTGGTCAAGCATTCCGTGTTTCACAAGTATATGAGACGATATGTCAAGTATAAGGCCCATGATGAGGGAAATGCGTGCAATATTGGTGATAAAGTACTCATAGTTGAGTCAAGGCCATTGAGCAAGGAAAAGCGGTGGCGCATGCGCACAATAATTGAAAGGGCCAAATAACTGAAAATCTACGGAAGAAATTCTGTTCGGCAATAAATGATTCCTGAACAGGTATGGTGATATCATGATTCAGATGCAGACTATTTTAAATGTGGCGGACAATTCAGGTGCCAAGAAGGTCGCATGCATTAAGGTTCTTGGCGGGTCCAAAAGAAGATATGCCAGCGTTGGTGATATTATTGTCGTTTCTATAAAGGAAGCTATTCCCAATTCGAAGGTCAAGAAAGGGGATGTCATGAAAGCGGTTGTCGTGCGTACCTCAAAAGGAGTGCGGAGGCCCGACGGATCTTATCTGAAATTTGATGATAACTCCGCTGTCCTGATTACTCCTCAAATGGAGCCTGTCGGAACGAGGATTTTTGGTCCCGTCGCAAGGGAATTGCGGGCTAAGCAGTTTATGAAGATCATTTCGCTGGCACCCGAGGTCTTATGAAAGGTTGGAGTGGGGTATAGGAAATGCAGGTCAAACGGCTGAGAAAAGGCGATATGGTGAAAGTGATTACCGGTAAAGATAAGGGAAAAACCGGTAAGGTTCTCAAGGTCATAAATGATAAAGACCAAGTGGTCGTCGAGAAGCTGAACATCGTTAAGAAGCACAAGAAGGCCGATCAGAAAGGAAAGGGAGGCATCGTGGAGAAAGAAGGGCCGATCAATATCTCCAACGTCATGTTCCTGTGCAACAAGTGTGATGAAGGTGTCAGGGTAGGATACAAGCTCCTGGAAGATGGGGCAAAGACACGATTTTGCAAAAAATGTAACGATATATTGGATACGTAGGTCAAGATAAAATGGCGAGACTGAGAGATTATTACATAAAAGAGGTCGTACCTTCTCTGGTTAAGGAGTTCAATTACAAGAACCGCATGCAGGTGCCTAAACTCGACAAGATAGTCGTGAATATGGGCGTCGGTGAAGCAATTCAGAACATAAAAGCGTTAGAAAGCGCAGTCGCTGACCTTTCCATGATTGTAGGGCAGAAGCCCGTGATAACGAAAGCCAAGAAGTCGATAGCTACATTTAAGCTTCGCCAGGGCATGTCAATAGGCTGCCGGGTTACACTAAGGGGAGACAGAATGTATGAGTTTTTTGACAGGCTTGTAAATATTGCGCTTCCCAGAGTCCGTGATTTCAGGGGAATATCGCAGAAATCTTTCGACGGCAGAGGGAATTTTGCCACTGGATTGAAGGAGCAGATAATCTTTCCTGAAATAGATTATGACAAGATTGATAAAATCAGAGGGATGAATATTGTAATTGCGACGACCGCCAGAACAGATGAAGAGGCGCGACAACTTCTTAGATTCATGGGTTTACCATTTAGAAACTGATAAAGGGAACAGAAAAGATATCCGGAGGAATAGGTGTGGCAAAGAAGTCCTTGATTGCAAAAGCGAAGAGGAGTCCAAAATTCTCAGTGAGGGCTTACAACCGTTGCCCCATATGCGGTAGGCCGAGAGCTTACTTCAGGAAATTCGACATGTGCAGAATCTGCCTGCGGAATCGTGCTCTGAAAGGCGAAATTCCAGGGCTTATAAAGTCCAGTTGGTAAAGTTATATTAAGGAGTAGTGTTATGGGGATGACAGATCCTATCGCTGATATGTTAACAAGAATTCGTAACGCCAATAACGTACGATTCAAGAACGTGGATGTTCTCTTATCCAGAATCAACCTCAATATCGCAAAAGTATTGAAGAAATCCGGGTACATAAGCGGCTATGATATTAAGAAAGACGCGCGCGGACATCAGGTGTTGAGAATATACCTAAGATATGCCGACGCCAAGAGGTCGGTTCTTACGAGCATTCAAAGGGTCAGCAAGCCCGGGAGAAGGGTCTATGCGAGGAGCGAACGAATACCAAAGGTGTTGAACGGTTATGGTATTGCGATTCTCTCCACATCCAAGGGGATATTAACAGATAAAGAAGCAAGTGAGTCAAAACTCGGTGGAGAAGTGCTCTGCAATGTGTGGTAGAAATCTTGTTCGGTATGGTCATTTAGTATCTGGAGATTTATTCAATGTCAAGAATCGGTAAGAAACCCGTTATAATTCCTCAAGGGGTGAAGATCAGTCGGGATAAATCGACAGTCAAAGTTCAGGGCCCCAAGGGGATAATGTCTATGGAAATGCCCCATGGTGTTGAGGTAACGATAAGTGATGGGACGATAGAGGTAAAAACATCGGCCGAGACGAGAAAAGGGAAAGCCTATCATGGCCTTGCGAGGACACTCATAGCGAATATGGTTATGGGTGTTACCGTTGGTTTTCAGAAGGGTCTGGAACTCTCAGGTATCGGGTATCGTGCCGAGAAGAGTGATGACACTCTCAGATTAGTCTTAGGATTTTCCAGTCCTTTAGAATACAGGATTCCTAAGGGCATTGATGTAAAGATTGATAAACAGATCAATATTATGGTCAGTGGGATTGATAAGCAACTCGTAGGAAGGGTTGCCGCTGAGATTAGAGACCTGAAGAAACCCGAACCCTATAAAGGAAAAGGGATAAGGTATGTCGGAGAAAAGGTTAGAAGGAAAGTGGGTAAGTCCGTCGGAGCCTGATGAATCGATTCGTCCATGGCTTGAAAACATCTTTAACGGTGTGATGCTGAACGCATAAGGGGTAGAGAATTGGCATCGAAAAAAGTAGAAAAGATACGAATTAAACGTAAGAAGAGGGTGAGAGGAAAAATATTCGGCACGGAGGCTCGGCCGCGTCTTTCGATCTTTAGAAGTTCTAAACACATATATGTTCAGGCTATAGCAGATGATGTCGGACGGACGCTGGTTGAGGCTTCAACACTGAGTAAGGAAATCAAAGGTACCCTTGATGGTTCTAAGAAGATTGAAGTAGCGAAGAAAGTCGGCAATCTTGTTTCAGAAAAATTGAAGGCTCTGGGTATAGAAAATGCCGTTTTTGACAGGGGATGTTACCTGTATCACGGTCGCGTTGAGGCGCTTGCCGAGGGGGCAAGAGAGTCAGGGTTGAAATTTTAGGTTTTTGGGTCTACATTACTCGAAGGGAATGGTTATTACTGAAGATATGGAAGAATTAGAACTTCTTGACAGAGTCATTGCAATTAACAGAACGGCCAAAGTCGTCAAAGGCGGACGGAGGTTTCGGTTCAGTGCCATAGTCGTCGTTGGAGACGGGCATGGATCTGTGGGTGCCGGTCTGGGAAAGGCCCACGAGGTTCCGGAGGCGATAAGAAAGGGTATGGAAAGGGCCAAGAAAAGCATGGTTAAAGTTGCCATTTCCAATAGGACGGTTCCCTACGAGGTTATTGGAAAGTATGGTGCAGGCAGAGTTCTCCTGAAGCCTGCTTCCGAAGGAACTGGTCTCATTGCCGGAGGGGCGGTGAGAGCGGTTCTGGAAGTTACAGGGGTCCATAACATACTGACAAAATGTTTAGGTTCGCACAACCCGCACAATCTGGTCAAGGCTACAATCGAGGGTCTTTGTCAACTGAAGGACCCGGCAGAAATCTCGGCCCTGAGAGGTAAAACTGGCGCTGATAATTGATGAGATTTCATAAAAGGTCGTTGATCGCTAATAATGAACGACCTCTTATGAACTTGCAAGAGTCAGTATGCACGTTATAGAGGGACAAATTGTGGATAAGAAGCTCAAGATAACAATGGTGAAAAGCTATATAGGCAGGCCAGAGAAACAGCGGCAGATACTTCGCGGGATGGGATTGGGGAGATTGAATAAGACTGTCCTGCTCGAGGATACGCCTGAGATTCGCGGCATGATTAACAAAGTGAGTCATCTGGTGTTTATGGAAGAAGTAAAGGGGAAGAAGGCATGAATTTGAGTTCATTGAAGCCGCCTGCGGGTTCAAGAAAAAAAAGAAAAAGAATCGGCCGCGGCGATGGATCAGGACATGGCGGCACATCTACGAAGGGACATAAAGGACAGAATGCCCGTTCAGGAGGAAGAGTCAGGCCAGGCTTCGAGGGTGGACAGATGCCCCTTTCGCGAAGATTACCCAAGAGAGGGTTTCGCAACCCTTTTCGTAGAGACATTGTGATCATAAATATAGATCAGTTGAAAAGATTTCCCGAGGGTTCTGTTATAGATAGGGATGCGCTTTTAAAAGCCGGCCTGGTGAATAGAATAGGAGATGGCATCAAAGTCTTGGGCAAAGGCAATATAGAGTATCCGATATCGGTGAAGGTTGATATGATAAGTCGCGGAGCCAAAGGTAAGATTGAGGCTGCCGGCGGCTCGGTAATCGAGGTTATCTGATTTGTTAGACGGCTTAAAAAATATCGGAAAGATTCCTGAACTCCAGAGGCGGATCCTTTACTCGTTTCTGCTCTTGGCTGTTTATAGAATAGGTGCGCATGTGCCCACGCCTGGTATCGATACGGCGGCCCTAGCCGCTTATTTCGAACAGGCGAAGGGTTCACTGCTTGGATTTTTTGATATGTTTGCCGGCGGTGCTCTTTCCAATCTTTCAGTTTTTGCCCTTGGCATCATGCCTTATATCAGCGCCTCGATCATTCTTCAGCTCCTGACGATCGCTATTCCGCATCTGGAGAGACTCTCCAAGGAAGGAGAAGCGGGACGGAGGAAGATCACACAGTATACACGTTACGGGACGGTACTCTTGAGTCTCATACAGGGCTTCGGTATCTCCGTTGGACTGGAGAATATGGCAGGGCCGACGGGGGTTTCCATTGTCATGGAACCTGGCTGGAGCTTCCGTCTTATGACGGTCATTACACTGACTGCCGGTACGGCATTCATCATGTGGCTGGGGGAACAGATTACCGAAAAAGGTATAGGCAACGGCATCTCGCTCATCATCTTTGCCGGTATAGTCTGCAGGGGTCCTGCAGCGATCTATCAGACATTTACATTGCTCGCCGCGGGCGAGATGGGCATTTTCTTTATCATAATACTCGTTGTTATGATGATTGCCGTCATAGGCGTCATCGTTTTTGTAGAGAGCGGTCAGAGGAGAATACCAGTACAGTATGCGAAGCGTGTTGTCGGACGAAAGATGTACGGGGGACAGACGACCCATTTGCCTCTTAAAGTCAATACTGCGGGCGTCATTCCTCCGATCTTTGCATCCTCGATCATTATGTTCCCGGCAACGATCGCCAACTTCATATCTCACCCATGGATGAAGCTGATTTCAGGCGCTTTGATTCCCGGGAAAATGGTTTATGAATTGATGTATGTCGTCTTCATCGTTTTTTTCTGTTATTTTTATACTGCTGTCGTATTCAATCCTGTAGACGTTTCGGACAACATGAAAAAATATGGCGGGTATGTCCCCGGCATAAGACCAGGCAAAAAAACAGCGGAATATATCGATGACGTCTTGTCTAAACTGACATTTGGCGGTGCCATTTATGTATCAGCTGTTTGTGTCCTTCCCAGCATACTGATCAGTTATTTCAGTGTCCCATTTTATTTTGGAGGCACGGCCCTTTTGATTGTGGTCGGTGTTGCTCTTGACACTGCAGGCCAGATCGAGACCCATTTGCTGACGAGACAGTATGAGGGGTTCATGAAGAAGGGCCGCATTGCGAAACGGCGTTAGTGATGCCATATTCTGTAGCATGATTGTCCTAAAGCTGCCGGAAGAGATTGAAAAGATGAGGGCGAGCAACCATATCGTTGCTGAGATATTGAATAGGCTAAAGGAAAAGGTTAGACCCGGCGTAACCACCGGAGAGCTGGATATCTGCTCGGAAGAGCTTGTTCGTAAGAAAGGGGCGGTACCGGCATTTAAGGGGTATATGGGCTATCCGAATTCACTTTGCATATCGGTTAATTCGGAGGTGGTTCATGGAATACCGTCGAACAGGGTTCTGGACGCGGGAGATATTGTAAGCCTCGATTTCGGAGCATATTATAAGGGATACTACGGGGATGCTGCAATAACGGTCCCCGTCGGCGATGTTTCCCAAGAAGCGGCAAGGTTGATTCGCGTTACTGAACAAGGCCTCTACGATGGCATCAGAGAGGCAAGAGCGGGGAACCGCCTCGGCGACATATCGGTCGCCGTTCAAATGCGGGTTGAGACTGCCGGGTTTTCTGTTGTGAGAGATTTTGTGGGCCACGGAATTGGAAAGAAACTTCACGAGGAACCACAGATACCCAACTATGGCATAAAAGGCAGAGGAATAGAATTGAAGACCGGCATGGTGTTGGCTATTGAGCCAATGGTCAATGAGGGCACGTACAAGGTCAAAGTCACTGATAATGGCTGGACTGTGGTCACGGAAGATGGAAAATTATCGGCCCACTTTGAACATTCAATTGCCATAACCAAGGATGGTCCGGACATCCTGAGCAGGATAAATTGAAAAATAGACAACAGAGGGTTTTTCCCAGGTTTGTTGGTAATTAATTGATATAGGTTGTTATGGCAAAAGAGGAACCAATTGAGGTTGAAGGTAAAGTAGTTGAAACTTTGCCAAACGCAATGTTCCGGGTTGAGCTCGAAAACGGACACCGTGTCCTTGCTCATATTTCCGGAAAAATGCGCATGCATTTTATCAAGATACTGCCGGGTGACAAGGTTACTGTTGAGCTTTCTCCCTACGATCTTACTCGAGGAAGGATTATATACCGGACAAAATAAACTTAAATGAACGGAGTGTATGTGCGGCATTGCAGTGTGCCATCGGCAGATCGTCCGGCGCGCTTCGGGCCTCAAACCACTCTGTTAAGGAGTGAATATCGTGAAGGTGCGGTCTTCAGTGAAAAAAATTTGTGACAAATGTAAAATCATCAAGAGGCGTGGTGTGTTGAGGGTTATCTGCGAGAATCCAAAACACAAACAGCGTCAGGGATAATTTAGACTATAGTGCCTTTCATCAGGAGGTTATCAAGTGGCAAGAATTGCGGGAGTTGACTTACCGAAAAACAAGAGAATGGAAATCGCTTTAACATATATATATGGAATTGGCAGGAGCGGCGCGCGAGATATTCTGGGGAAGGCCGGTGTTAGCCTTGATAAGAAAACGGATAACATTGCCGACTCAGAAATAACCGCCATCAGAAATATCATAGATAAAGAACACAAAGTCGAAGGCGACTTAAGGCGAGACATATCTATGTCGGTGAAGCGGTTGATGGATCTCGGAGCTTACCGTGGACTGAGGCATAGGAAAGGGCTTCCCGTCAGGGGCCAGAGAACGAGTACAAATGCTCGAACGAGGAAAGGACCGAGACGGTCGATTGCCGGGAAGAAGAAATAGAGAAGGAATTAATCCGGAGGGAAGATGGCAAAACAGGTAAGAAAAACAGGGAAAAAAAAGGAAAAGAAGAACATAACCGAAGGGGTTGTGCATATTCAATCTACCTTTAACAATACCATTATTACAATCACAGATCTCAGCGGCAACGTTATCGCCTGGTCTTCTGCCGGAACGCAGGGATTTAAAGGTTCGAGAAAGAGTACGCCTTTTGCGGCGCAGGTGGCAGCTGAGGANNATCAGAGATGTTACGCCGATTCCCCATAATGGGTGCCGTCCTCCGAAGAGGAGAAGAGTATAAAATAGATCTTATTTAGGGTTTACATAGAGAATTCTGATTTTTTTATGGGGAGGTTTTTTTGGCAAGATATAAAGAATCCGTGTGTCGGTTATGCAAAAGAGAGGGCCTGAAACTTTTTCTCAAAGGGGACAGGTGTTACGGTGATAAATGTGCCTTTGAGAGAAGGGGTTATGCTCCGGGAGATCATGGTCAGCTTCGCAGGAAGCACTCCGATTATGGCGTGCAATTGAGAGAAAAGCAAAAACTCAAGAGGATGTACGGCCTGTTAGAAAGACAATTCAGGAGTTATTTCGAAAAGGCTGACAAACAGAAGGGGATAACAGGAACAAATCTTTTACTTTTCCTGGAACGGCGTCTCGATAATATGGTCTTCCGAATAGGCTTTGCCAATTCGAGAAATGAGGCGAGGCAGCTTGTGAGACATAAGCACTTCTTAATAGACGGGAAACCGATAAATATCCCATCCTACCTGGTTAAGGTAGGCAGCGAGATTCGGGTAAGAGAGAAAAGCAAGAAGGTGGAAAGAATAGTTGAGGCGATGGAAATAGTTGCCAGGCGGGGTATACCACAATGGCTGGAACTGGATAAGGATAATTTCAGGGGCCTGGTAAAAACTCTGCCTTCCCGCGAAGAATTGGTTATGCCCGTTCAGGAACAATTAGTCGTTGAGCTTTATTCAAAGTAAATTGTCATATACTTAAAACATACCCAAAAGGTAAGGAACTAAAAAATGCAAAAGAGCTGGCGCACTTTAATACGACCGAAGCGAATTGAAATTGACGAGAGCACGCATACACGCTTTTATGGCGAATTTACCTGTCAGCCTTTAGAGCGGGGTTTTGGTATTACTCTCGGTAATGCCCTCAGAAGGGTATTGCTGTCGTCTATTCAGGGAGCGGCTATTGTCTCAATGAAGGTTGACGGAGTCCTTCATGAATATTCAACAATTCCAGGAGTCAAAGAAGATGTAACAGATATTATACTGAACCTCAAAGGCGTTCGATTAAAGCTTAATCAGGACGGTCCGAGAGTCGTTCATATCGATGCCTCAGAAGAAGGTGCCGTAACTGCCGGGGACATTGTTACAGACGGAACGGTTGAAATTCTCAATCCTGAGCACCATATTGCGACACTCTCCGGACGTAACAAGTTTAAGGCTGAGCTCGTTGTGAAAACGGGGAAAGGGTATGTGCCGGCCCGCAGGGAAAGGGCCGCAGATCAACCTGAAGGGACTATAAATGTTGATGCAGCTTTTTCGCCTATTAAGAAAGTGAATTATACGATTGCCCATGCAAGGGTGGGACAGATTGCCGATTATGATCGCCTTGTAATGGAAGTATGGACCGATGGCAGCGTCCTTCCGGAGGATGCCCTTGCCTTTGCGGCAAAGATATTAAAGGGACAACTGGATATATTCATAAACTTTGATGATGTGGATGAGGAAGAACAGCAGGAAGTAGTCGAGGAAAAGGAGAGCGCCAATGAAAACCTGCTCAGGCATGTTGACGATCTCGAACTTTCCGTAAGATCGGCGAACTGCTTGAAAAATGCGGGCATTAATCTTATAGGAGAGCTTGTTCAGAAAACGGAAGCGGAGATGTTAAAGACCAAGAATTTCGGCAGAAAGTCTCTGAATGAGATAAAGGAAATTCTTGCAGAGATGGGACTCAGCTTTGGTATGAAACTCGATTTGCCTCCCTGGAGTAAGGAGGAGAGGAAAGACATTGGTGACTTCGGTGCTAAAGAATGAAGAGTTTTATGCTTAGCGGAGAAGGGAGATAGTTAGATGCGTCACGGGAATTCAGGAAAAAGTCTGGGCAGAACGAAGAGTCACAGGGAAGCTATGTTGAGAAACATGGTAACGTCTCTTTTGAAATATGAGAAGATTACGACGACAGATGCTAAAGCTAAAGAATTGAGAAAAGTTGCTGAGAAAATGATCACATTGGGGAAGAGGGGTGGTCTTCATGCAAGAAGACAGGCACTTTCCTACGTGAGGGACAGGGA
>PLMX01000166.1 GCA_003142635.1 Syntrophaceae bacterium
GACTTCATTGAGCATCAACTTGCCCATGCCGTCAGAAACCCAAATGGACGGGCATACAACCGGACGGCGCATCTTGAAGAACGTCGGAAGATGATGCAGCTATGGGCGAACTATCTGGACGGATTAAAAGCCGGGGCCGTCGTGATACCGTTCAAGACGGCGAAAAGATAAGGGAAGAAAAGCCAGGGGATAGGTCCGGTGTCATGAACCGGATTGAAAAGGCGTAATCCTGAACGCCCTGCCCCTTTTAACTATCAGGAGCACGACAGGCGGTGCAGACAATGGAAATACTTTGGACAGGCAAGTATATAAAAGAAAATTTTCCTATTCATGAATTTCAGCTTTTTGACCTTCTAAGAGCTGGCGTCCAAGCCTTCACGTTCACAGGTCAGAATGTTGTGGACCGTGATCCTCTGCTGAGAAAGGAATATACTTTAGAGTATGTTGAGGAGCAGGAGTGGAAGATTGAAGTTTTGTCACGGGGAACAGACTCGACCGGTAAAGTCATCACAGGGAGGAGCTGCGGGGTCTATAGGGAGCCGAGGAAGCAGCTGTCAAGAATTGAAACAGATAAGAATGCGCTTCGCAAACTTGAAAAGATGCATAAAGACAAATGGACCGATCCAAAAGGTTGCAAATCAATAAGTTTTACTCTTCCCGATGATGATATAAAGCGTATTGCAGCCATTTTGGAAGCTAAGACCTTCCGATATGAATCTGAAGGGGTTAAAAAATATATGAGGGCTCACGGCATAAGCCCCCTGGAACCATCTCTCCCCGCTACCCCACAAGGACAACCAGAAAAGCCGATTAAAATATCCACCATACCCACAGAAAAGCAACCGGAGCCGGAAACGACGCCACAAAAAGTAGATGTGAATGATTACATCAAAGGTCAACGCGATATAAATATCCAGGAGAAAATAATTGCTTGGGAGCTCCACAACCCAGGAGGAGCCTTTAGATTAACACACCTGGCGGTTGCACGCGCGCTGGGGCTTGGCAATGATCTCAATGAAAAACAAATTGATGCCCTGAAGCAACGGGGAAAGAGGGCTTGCGACAAAGGGAAGGTCATGCTTGCTCCAAGAAAGAAAAGCAAAAAACCATGAATTTGTCACGGTGTCACGGCAGTGTCACGGTAGTGTCACGATTACCGTGACAAGGCGTAACAATAGCTTAACAGTTTAATAATTGAAGAGATTAGCCGGGGAAGCCCGGCTTTTTTTATCACTATTTTGTTACTTGACGGTCATTTAAATGACTATCGGAGACTGTCCTCAAAAATCAACATAGGAGGACAGCATGTCAAAAGATTCAAAAATTCCCGAATTACAAAATCTTCCAGAAACAGGACTGCTCAGGGTTAACCAGATACTTCGGTTTATTCCTATAAGCCGTTCGTCATGGTGGGCGGGTGTCAAATCTGGGCGATTTCCGAAGCCCATCAAGCTGTCGGAGCGTGTGACGGTGTGGCGTTGTTCCGACATCAGAAATTTGGTGGAGGGCATTCAACCATATCATCCTTCCATCGACAAGGTTATCAGACAGGAGGTGGGCCATGCTAAATAACTTTCATCCTGATCACCTAACCGACCTTCGGAGATCCGGCTTGTCCGATGAAACCATCCAGACCGCAGGAATCAACACCATTCCACCGAAAGACATTAGTAAGCGCTTGGGTTATAACCCACAGGGACTGACATCAATGTACGAGATTCCTTATGGTGAAGGGTTTTTCCGGTATCGCTGTTTCTATGAGGAGGGCAAGACTGGTCCTAAATATCTTCAAAAAAAAGATTCCGGCAACCGACTCTATATCCCGCCATTTGCCGCCTCCATCTTGGCCGATACAACGAAGCCGATTTACTTCACCGAGGGTGAGAAGAAAGCATTGAAAGCCTGTCAGGAGGGCTTGGCCTGTATCGGCCTGTCGGGCCTCTGGAACTGGAAGGATAAGGGCAAGGGACTGATTTCAGATTTTGACAAAATCGCCATGGAAGACCGCACAGTCTATCTCATCCCCGACAATGATTACAAAAAGCCCAACAAACACGGCTATAAAAAGAATTTGGAACAGGCCGTCAACGATCTTGCAGAGGCATTGATTGAGAGAGGCGCAACAGTATCCATTGTCGAACTGCCAGATGGACCAGAAAAAGGCATTGACGATTACCTTTGCAACCACACCGTTTCCGAGTTTCTTGAGTTACCCGTCAAGGAAGTCCAAACGCTGGATGGGTGTGCAGAAGAAAATCAGAAGCGGGCATCTAAGACTGAACGTCTGATAAAGCTGGCCCTGGATGAAGCGGAGTTGTTCCACAATGCGGATATGAAGGCATATGCGACAATCAGGAATGACGGACACAGGGAAACGTATTCCCTCAGAAGCAAAAGTTTCCGGACCTGGCTATCCGGGCGGCTATGGAAGGAGAATCGAGAAGGATGTGGGGGACAGATTGTTCAGGATGCCTTGGGCACCATTGAAGCCCATGCTATTCACGATGGAAGCTGTCACTCGGTACATGTTCGGCTGGCGCTACAAAAAGATAGAATCTACCTGGACCTTGGTAGTGATCGCTTTGATGTGGTGGAGATCACCAGCACCGGCTGGCGGATCCTGGAAGATCAGAATGTAGTTAAATTCCGCCGACCGTCCGGCATGGCCGCCTTCCCGTATCCCAAGGAAAGCGGAAGCATCGATGCCTTGAAGCGGTATGTCAACTTGGCAAATCCAGATGAATGGCCCCTGATTGTGGGTTTTATTCTGGGGTGCTTTCATCCGTCTGGACCCTACCCCATAATCGCAGTTACCGGAGAACAGGGATCGGCAAAATCAACGCTCTTGAAGGTTATTAAAGCCATTACAGACCCGTCCATGGCACCGCTTCGATCAACACCCAGGGAACTGCGAGATCTTGCCATATCCGCAAACAACTCATGGACACTGGCCTTTGACAACCTGAGCGATATTACCGGCTGGCTGTCGGACGGCCTCTGCAGACTGGCAACCGGTGGTGGGTTCTCAACCCGGGCCCTCTATTCCGACGATGAAGAAACCATCTTCGATACAAAACGCCCCGTCATGCTGAATTGTATCGACAATGTTATCCGACGTCATGACTTGGCGGATCGGGCGATCATCGTTAACCTGGCTGTCATTCCCGAAGAACAGCGAATCCCGGAAAAGGAATTTTGGGGCGACTTTGTAGATGACGCTCCGGAAATCCTGGGAGCGATTCTGGACGCCATCAGCTGTGCGCTTCGGAACATCTATACCGTGCACCTGACCTCTTATCCCCGCATGGCAGACTTTGCCAAGTGGGTCACAGCGGCTGAACCGGCTCTGGGATGGGAGCCAAAAACATTCTTGAAGGCGTATAGACAAAACATTCACGAGGTAACGAGTCTGACCATGGACGCCGACTTGGTGGGAACAGCGGTTAACGTCTTTATGGAAGATCAGCCAACGTGGGAAGGGACGGCGACTGAACTGCTGGACAGGCTGGAAGGAACAGCGGACGACCGGACGAAAAAGGCACATGGCTGGCCGAAGGGCGCACACGTTCTACCGGGAAAACTAAAACGATCCGCAACTGCCTTGAGAAGCCACGGGATTGAAGTCACATTCCCACCACGCTCTGGCAAACAAAAACTGATTCGATTGGAACAAGTGGGGAAACAGAGCGTCACAAGCGTCATCGAAGGGGAAAATACCGTTGATGATGTTGATATAAAAGATAAATCTTCTATGACGCTTTCTAAGGATAGAAGCGTCACCGGAGCGTCATATGGGTATGAGGAGCGTCACACGGACAGGATGAATGACGCTTCTCGTAACGGTAATGACGCTACCGAGAAGGTAAGCGTCATGAATTTCCAAGATAAAACAGACGATATATCAATGGATTACAAAGTCAGTGACGCTCGTGACGGTAATGACGCTTTCATCCCCCCTTCATTCCAGGGTGATCTAAGAGAGGGGGTCATATGAGGTCCGAACTTCTTTCTGATCTGGCAAGTATCGGATACGAAATTTTCTTGGAAGGCAACAACCTCAGGTATCGCTATCAGAAGCCGGGGAACCCCCCGGAAACGGTGAAGCCACTGATTGAGGAGCTTAGAAGATGCAAGGCCGAAGTAGTAAGTATCCTCAAGATGGGGGAGGAGGATACCGTTGCCCCGACCGAGAAATCACAACCACAGGCAGATGAGACGGCCTCATGGCCACTGGAGGATCAATACCTTTTGGACTGGTTTATGACCGTGGAGGCACCGACGGAACCTTTCTACCTGGAACCACACCGGCATGTTGTGGCTCCGGCGAAATTCTATTCAGCCCTGCGGATGGATATCACGGCTGGACCAGCCGGTCCACGTGCGAGAATGGGCACATTGCAGTCTGACCTGCGGAAGTTGAAAGCATACAAAAAATAAACGGAATGCATATATGGAGGACCAAATTATGGGAGACAATGAGCAATCATCACAGGGGAGAGTCATGACAAAACAGAGCAAAAAGAAGACAAAACAGAACTTTCCAGAACAAAAAGACGTCCTGGAACGCCAGTTAAGGGACAGGGAGGAGCTATTTTGTCAGGGGAAGGTGCAGGGAAAGACTCACTATGAGGCGTATCTAAACGCTGGATATAAGGCGAATAATAAAGTGACCGCCTCAAATCTTGCATCTCGACTGCTTAAAAATGATAGAATTCAGGCGCGGCTGGCCGTTCTAAGGGCGGAGGCTGCAGAGCGGTATAAGGTGACCCCGGACAATATCTTCATGCGGACAGGGTCCATTCTCAACGCTGACATGCGTAATTATATGACCTGGGGACCCAACGGTGTAACGCTCAAGCCGTCAAGCGAGCTCACTCCTGAGCAGTCTGCTGCGGTTGAGGAGGTCACAGAGACTGTCACCAAGGATGGAGGCACGGTCAAGATCAAGTTACACTCCAAGACGAAGGCCATTGAGCTGGGTGCCAAGATCCTGAAGATGGTCAGCGACAAACCGGACCCGCTGGGTGAAGTGACTCTGAAGATCGTATATGACAAACCAAAGAAGGCCAATGGCGACTAAGACAGAAATTGACATCACCTTCCTGAGCCACATCCAGAGCAGCTGGGAGCCATCCAGTCGTCGGCTAAGCGTAAGGTCGTGAGGGCTGGTCGCCGGTCTGGGAAAACGGTCGGTATTGGTCCTTATGGCGTAGAGCAATTCCTGGCCCTGTCGTCGTGCTGATATTTTTAGGATCAGACCAGCAAGAAAAGGGCTGGGACATGCCCTTGAGCGGGGTTTTTGAAGGCCAGGATCAACGATCGGCCATTGGGTAATGGTATGGTAGCCCCCAACCCCAAATAATCGGTTCTGAGCTCTAAAACCCTGCTTCACAGGGATGATAACAAACCACCCATCGATAGGAAATTTAATCAATCATAGGATTTGTGCACTCTACCTACAAAGCGTGAGTTCAAGGTCTATGAGAAAGGTGAAGATAACCAATTAAAAGTGAGCATTTTTTAAATAGATAAAGAATGAATTAATACAATCTAACTTCATCTATCCAAAATGTTCCTGAAGACTCTGGCGTATTAAACCAAGGGACAATAGCAAAACGAAAAGATTGGATTAAATCCAAACTTAGAACACCATCACCGCCTAATTTTATATCGTCTGGATTACGGGAAAGGGATAATTGATTAAAATCTATCCTGTATTTTTGCCAAGTTGTAGTAATTTGATTCTGAGCAAACCAGCCATCCCTCTTTTCTCGATTATCCCGATTTTCATCGTTAAGAGAGAAATTGAGTATAATGTCATGATCACTTTTGGCATAAAATTCTATTCCGCTATGCATTGACCAATCTCTATTTTTTAAATTTTGTACTGCGATCCCACGCTTTTTACCCAATTTGTAGGTAACACGAAGGCTCGAATTTGTATTATTTGCTCCTGTCGTAGTATCTTTTGCTACGGTGAAATATCCACCGTCATCTCTTCTTTGAGATCCTATCAGCCAGCCACTAAAAGCAAATGATTCGAAGTCACCGAGGTCAATCGAGTTGTCTCTCATCGCCTCAGGCTTAATATCCTTAAATGAGGCTTTTTCTTCAAAGGCAGATACGATCAAACCTGTACTTACGTTAATCAAACGGAGATTTGCATTCCAGAACCCCCCCATATCGGCAAATGTACCCGTCAAAATAATATCCGCCTCTAAAAGTTTTCCTAGTTTGCTTGCTTTTTGAGAATCAGTTAAACCGGATGCTCCTAATTGCATTTCTTTTAAGACAGTCTTCAATTTGTTTCGCTCAACCACATTGAATTGACCCGATTCTACGATGGCTGTCGTCAGGCTTTCCATTGAGATTATTCCAATAGACTTATCATGTCCCCTGATCACATCAAAATCTACAATAGCAATTATCTTTTTGGGAACGGCTATACTGATCTTATCACCAACTTTCAAAGCTGGTGCTTTTTCAAACTGGACACTTAGAAGATCTTTTCGTATTTCAATAATTTTTGCTTTTTGACTTCCAATGGTTATTACAGAATTTTCGAGTAAGAAACTCTTGCTGACGATTCTTTGCGTTATTTTGTTTGTAAACAGCAGTGTACTTGTATCATATTCTGGAACCTTGACGGCAATCTCAACCATGTTGCCACTTATTGATTTTATCTGACCATCAACATGACCGAAAATTTTAACATCCGGAATAACCTCCCTAGCACTAAATTCAGATACGCCCGCACATGCAGAAATCAGTAATGTCCCGATTAAATAAATCTGGAGGCAATATAATTTTTTTATTTTCACAATAACCCTCCTTCAATGCATGTCCTTTGATCTCTTAAAAATAAATTTTCCATAAAACTACACATGCATTCTTAACTATCACGATTTTCATTAGAAATCTACCATATCATGGAAATTTGTCAACCTAACGGTTTCAGGAAGAAGTGCTTGCTGAAAANNCACCTACTATTGTTGATAACAGTTATATAATGTTAAGAGAAGATTACGGGTTGAAGCAGTAACACTTGCAGGAATATGCTATGCTGTTTTAATATCTGAATGCGAAAGACCGGCTGTTTAAACAGCCGGTCTTCTTTAATAACTATTGATTTTTTACTTAGCGTCTTGAGCCTTTACTTGGATACCTTGTAGCCCACTGCCTTCATCAGTTCTTCCACCGTCATTAGATATTTTGCAAGAATCTGTGCTTCAAGCAGGCCTGAAGTCAATCGTTTATCAAGGGCTTTCCTGGAGACGGGCGGTGCGCCGAAATACATCTTCAGATCCTTCAGGGCTTCCACCTTCTGTTTTTTGTTCAGCCGAACCTGCTCCAATCCTATCATCAGCTCAATGGGTGTGAATCCATATTTCATCAGAGCCTGTTGTTCAAAAAGACCAGAGGTGAGGTGATGCCGGACATGCTCACTATCGTAAGGGGGCTTTCCGAAATAGATTTCAAGATCCTTCAGCACTTCCTTCTTTGTTTTTGCCAACATGCTTTTCATTGCGATTCCCTCCTATAAGTTTTATTAGTCCAGAAATTTGATAAGACATTGCTTCTGCTTGAAGAAATACAAGATGGACGGCCTTGTTGTCAATGAAATAATGACCACGGGCATGTATGATCACTTAACCCCAAGGTATTTCAGCTGTGTTACAATNNTTAACCGTAGAGCGGCTCTTTCTTTCAATCCGTAATAATCAAAAATAACTGCTTTGAAGAAACAGTTATTGACATAAGTCAAAGACACTCACATGTAATTCAGTTATAAGGAGGTTGTGTACAAGTTCTTTTTCGAACCGGATGATTAAACTTTAAAGGAGACCCACTATGTTTTGCTATCAATGTGAGCAGACTGCTAAAGGTGAAGGATGCATTAGAGGTGGAGTTTGCGGAAAACAACCAGATGTTGCCGCTTTGCAGGATCTGCTGACCTATACACTCACAGGCCTTTCCGCGGTTGCCTTGGCAGGAAGAAACGTCGGTATCGTCAACAAGAACATTGACGCCTTTACCTGCGAGGCTCTTTTTACTACCGTGACCAATGTCAACTTCGACCCAGAAAGAATTGTCGGCCT
>PLMX01000002.1 GCA_003142635.1 Syntrophaceae bacterium
GGCGTGGAATACATGATCCGGGGGCGGGGCTATATCAAGGGACTGCAAGACCTGGAAAGTATTGCCGTGGGCGCGAACCCCGGCGGTACGCCAATCTATTTAAGGGATGTGGCCCGCATCCAACTGGGCCCGGAAATTCGGAGAGGGCTTGCGGAGTTGGACGGCCGGGGTGAAGTGGCCGCCGGGATTGTGGTTGTCCGTTTCGGTGAAAATGTCCTGAATGTGATCGAACGAGTGAAGGAAAAGATCAACCGGGACATCGCACCCAGCCTGCCCAAGGGGGTGAAGATCGTTACCACCTACGACCGTTCAGACCTCATCATGCGCTCCATGGCAACTCTCAAAGACGAGATTATCAAACTGACCGTGGCAGTGAGCGTAGTTTGCCTTGTCTTTCTTTTTCATTTGCCCAGCGCCCTGGTAGTGATCGTCACCTTGCCCATCGCCATGCTCATGGCCTTCATCAGCATGTATTACCTGGGCGTCACCTCCAACATTATGAGCCTCTCCGGCATCGCTATCGCCATCGGCGCCATGGTGGACGCNNGCCGCCATTATCATGGTGGAAAACGCCCATAAGAAGCTGGAGGAGTGGGAACACCAGGGGCAGCCGGGGAGCCGGACGGATGTCATTGTCGAGGCGGCCAAGGAAGTGGGACCATCGCTCTTCTTCTCGCTTCTGGTCATCACCGTGGGCTTCCTCCCCGTCTTCACGCTTCAGGCCCAGGCGGGAAGGCTCTTCAAGCCTTTGGCCTACACGAAGACCTTTGCAATGCTCTTCTCCTCTTTCCTGGCCATCACCCTGACACCCGTTCTCATGACCCTGTTCATCCGGGGGAAGATCCGGCCTGAGGAGAAAAATCCCATCAGCTTTATCCTGCATAAAGTCTACGAACCTGTTGCCAGCTTCGCCATCCGTTTCCGGAAGACGGTGATCATTGCCGCCGTCATCATCATGGCCCTCACCGTCTACCCATTCATGAAGCTGGGTTCGGAGTTTATGCCGCCTCTCTATGAAGGAACATTGTTCTATATGCCCGTCACGCTGCCCGGGGCGTCCGTATCCGAAGTCGGGAAACTCCTCCAGATGCAGGATGACATTCTGAAAAAAATCCCCGAGGTCGCTCAGGTCTTCGGTAAGGCCGGCCGGGCGGAGACGGCCACGGACCCGGCGCCGCTGGAGATGTTCGAGACGGTCATCAATCTGAAACCGGAAGAGCAGTGGCGTAAAGGCATGACTGTGGAAAAACTGAAGGACGAGATGAACGACGCCCTGACGATCCCCGGTGTGGCCAACTCCTTCACGATGCCTATTAAGGCCCGCATCGACATGCTGGCCACGGGCATCCGGACTCCCGTCGGGATCAAGATTCTGGGGCCGAATCTTGAAGAGATCGAAAAAATCGGTCTCGCCCTGGAGCATCATTTAAAAGACGTCCCCGGAACCCGAAGCGTCTATGCGGAAAGGGTGACAACGGGTTACTTCCTCGATATCGCCATAAAGAAGGATGAGGCGGCACGATACGGCCTTACGGTAGACGATGTGGGCGAGGTGATCCAGGCGGCCATCGGCGGCATGAACTTAACCATCACAGTGGAAGGTCGGGCGCGCTACCCCGTGAATGTCCGCTATCCCCGGAATTTACGCAATGATGTGGAGCAGCTCAAACGTGTCCTCGTGCCCGTTATGATGGCCAATCGCCAGTCTGCACCAACCGCCGGAGCGGGTGGAATGTCGGCACCACAGCCTATTTTGCAGGTTCCCCTCGGCGAGGTAGCGGATTTCAATATCGTCAAGGGTCCCACCGCCATTAAAAGCGAAGAAGGACTTCTTACCGCTTATGTCTTCGTTGACTTTTCCGGCCGTGACATGGGCGGCTACGTTGAGGAGGCAAAGAAAAAAGCGGCGACGCTGAAGATCCCCGAAGGCTACCGACTCACCTGGAGCGGAGAATATGAAAATCTGACCAAAACCCATGAGCGGCTAAAAATGGTCATCCCCCTGACCCTTTTCGTCATCTTCATTCTCATCTACCTGAACACAAAATCAACGGTCAAAACGATGATTGTCCTTCTCGCCGTTCCTTTTTCCCTTGTGGGGTCCTTCTGGTTCCTGTATCTGCTCAATTATAATATGAGCATCGCCGTCTGGGTGGGGATTATCGCTTTGGCCGGACTCGATGCGGAGACAGGGGTGATCATGCTTCTGTACCTGGAGCTGGCCTATGAAAAGTGGAAGAAAGAGGGAAAGATGCGGACCCTGGCCGATCTTAAGGAGAGCGTCATGTTCGGCGCCGTGAAAAGAATCCGTCCCAAGATCATGACGGTGAGCGTTATCCTGGCGGGTCTTATCCCCATCATGTTCAGCCATGGGACGGGTGCCGACGTTATGAAGCGCATCGCCGCCCCGATGGTCGGCGGCGTCATCACCTCAACAATTCTGGAGTTAATTATCTATCCCGCCATCTATATGATATGGCGAGGAAGATCTTTGCAGAAGAATTAAAGACATTTATAACAGAACGAAATAATAGAATCCCAATATCCGGTACCTCTGAATTGGAGAATAAAAAACACGAGGAAGACAAACCAATGGATGTGAAAAAGAGATGCAAAAGGGAATTCATGCCTCGCGCTCAGCGGCATGTGAGCCTTAACGTCACTCTCTTTCAATCCGTAATCTTCAGTTCTGATGAATGTTCTTTACTGAACAGTGGTAGGTAAAAGAAACAAACGATCTCTCTCGCTAACTTCCTGAAGTGTTGTATTCGGTATTTTTTGTGGACATACAGCCTTTCAAGTGGTAATCATTATTAACTGAACTAGTGCTGTTCAATCAGTATTTTTCGAAGTCTATGATCAGGTATTTCGTAGCCATAAGTCAGGATATTCCTCATTGTAAATGATCCTCAACTTCTATAGTTTTAAAATAAAATAGCTCAAGATCCACGTCGAGTAATATGAGTTGAAGAACAGATATACTGCAATCTCTATGTTGGCTGATGTTGGAGTGTGTCTGCCGGTAATGTGTATGAACAATCAAAAAAGATAAACTTGAAGATTGAAGGGGAGAGGTAAAGCCAGTGAACATCCGAATAGAGAAATAGGGGGCAATATTTTATGAAAACTATAAGGACCTTGTTTTTCCAGAGTTTAGCGTTAACGTTACTATTACCTAGTTTTAATGTCTACGCTGTTGACCAATCAATTTGTCATTCTGGTGCAAATGTTGTGCTTTATAACAACGGATCTGTAAAATCTTGCCAACTCAAGGATGATTACGTTGCAAATAACATCCGATGTAAAAATGATGGTCCTGTTAGTTTTTATAGCAACGGCAACTTAGAATCTTGTGTGCTCTCTACGGATACTACCGTAGCCGAGAATAAATGCAAGCAAGAAGGTCCAATTTCCTTCTACATTGATGGCAAACTGAAATCATGCATGAAACCAGTGAGAAGGGATTTCCAAGGCGATTCTCCCTCTATTGAAAAAAAGGATTGAGGGGAAGGTCTTTCGCTTCGTTCAGGGTAAACTCCGGTTGGAGCAGAAAAAGCGGGATGGATGGTAAACTCATGCCCGTTTACAGAAAACATCAATGAAATCATCTGCATGAAATCCGTAAAAAACCTTTTAGTGGATAGATTGGGAAAGCGCCATGAAGAGCACGCGCGAGTCTGACGACTCCATTGAGACCAAAAAGTCCCCTTCGCGGCAAACGCTGCGTGGCCTCGATGGGCTCAATTTCCTTCTTGCTGACGTGCAGTCGGGCGTCGGGCCGTTCCTTGCGATTTACCTCGCTGGGTACAATTGGAACGAAGAAAGCGTCGGGCTCGCGCTCACGGTCGGCTCGATCGCAGGAATCCTCACGCAGACGCCGGCGGGCGGGCTCGTTGACTTCCTCCGA
>PLMX01000152.1 GCA_003142635.1 Syntrophaceae bacterium
TTCAGAATCAAGAAAGAGAATGAAACCCTGGAACAGGAGTCCCGCCAATTCTGCCTGGAGAAAATCAAGGCACGGGATCTTCCCATGAAGCTGATTGACGTGGAATGTCTCTTCGATAAGAGCCAGATAGTATTTTATTTCACAGCGGAAAGCCGGGTAGATTTTCGGGAACTCGTAAAGGATCTGGTTCAGCAGTTCAAGATGAGGATTGAGTTAAGGCAGATTGGCGCCCGGCACGAAGCCAAGATGTTAAAGGGGCTGGGGATTTGCGGCAGAGAAGTATGCTGTGCTAATTCAATACCCAATCTCGACCGGGTATCCGTCAAGATGGCCAAAGAACAGAGTGTGTCTCTGAATCCGGAAAAAATTTCAGGCCTCTGCGGGAGATTGATGTGTTGCTTGGCCTTTGAATTTGAGGGGTATCAAGATATGAAAAAACACATACCAAAGTGCGGCAAGGTCATAAATGCTCCTGAAGGGCGCGGCAAGATCATAAGGCAAAATATCCTCAAGGGTGAAATAGTTGTCGAGCTGGAAAGCGGTAAAGAGATTACAGTTAATATAAAAGACTTGTAGATGTGGGATTTTGCAGCTCTCTGTTGATGCCGGCGGCTTTTTAAAAAGAGAGGGATTGTTTGTGGAGAAAGCTTATTATATTACGACGCCGATATATTACGTCAATGCCTCGCCGCATATAGGCCATGCCTATACGACTATTGTTGCCGATGTTCTGGCCAGGTATCATCGCCTTTCCGGATACAGGGTATTTTTTTTGACCGGTACGGATGAGCATGGTGACAAGATCGTCGAAGCCGCCCGGGGAGCCAACACAACCCCTAAAGAATATGCAGACCGCATCAGCGCCCAGTTCAGGAACCTATGGCCGCAGCTTGCCGTCACCAATGACTATTTCATCAGGACCACCGATACAAACCACGTCGACACTGTCAGACTGATTCTCAAGAAGGTCTATGACGCCGGGGACATCTACTTCGGAAAATACGAAGGGTACTACTGTGTAGGCTGTGAACGATTTTATACGGAGAAAGAACTGGTGAACGGACTCTGTCCTGATCATAAAACAGCCCCGGAATACCGGGAAGAGAGTAATTACTTTTTCAGGATGAGTAAATACAAAGACTGGCTGATAGAGTACATCAAAGATCATCCCGATTTCATCAGGCCGGAGCGTTACAAGAATGAGGTTTTAGCCTTCCTTAGGGAGCCGCTCGAAGATTTATGCATATCAAGGCCGAAGAGCAGGTTGGACTGGGGAATAACACTGCCGTTTGACGACGACTACGTTACGTATGTCTGGTTTGACGCCCTCATCAATTATATTACGGGAGTAAGTTATCCGGACGGCGATAATTTCAAAGCATTCTGGCCCAATGCCCAGCATCTTATCGCAAAGGATATCCTCAAGCCGCACGGCATTTACTGGCCCACCATGCTGAAAGCCGCAGGGATTGAGCCTTACCGGCATCTCAACGTCCACGGCTACTGGATCGTTGACCAGAGCAAGATGTCGAAAAGCCTCGGCAACGTGATCAAGCCCCTCGATTTGAAAGATACATACGGCCTCGACCCCTTCCGTTACTTTCTTCTTCGGGAGATGGTTTTCGGTCTTGATTCCAGTTTCAGCGAAGAGAGCTTCGTCCAGAGGATCAATTCGGACCTGGCCAATGACCTTGGCAATCTGGTGAGCAGGACCATGACGATGGCGATGAAATACTGCGATGGAAAAGCGCCTGAAGCGCAAGCCCAAACCGAAGAAGACAAGCTGCTTGTGGCGGCGGCAGGCAAGGCCGTAGCCGAGGCGGAGAACTGTTTCCGGGAGCTTACGCTCCACAGGGCCCTCATTGCCATCTGGGATTTTATCAACGTAACGAATAAATATATCGTCGAGCAGGAGCCGTGGAGACTCGGTCAGGATGAGGCTAACAAAAGCCGTCTGGATACGGTTATCTACAATCTCCTCGAATCGCTCCGGATCATTGCCGTCCTGGTCTCTCCTTTCATGCCCGGCTCGGCGGCGAAGATTACGCATCAGTTGGGTATCACGAACGCGGCAGAGCAGGATTTTGAAAGTATCCGAAGCTGGGGAGGGCTTACGCGCGGAAACAGCCTCAAGAGGTCTGACGCGCTCTTCCCGCGGGTCAAATACGAAAAAGAAAAGGAGAAGCAGGAAGTGGCAGAAAAAGAGATGCAACCGGTAAAGCCGCTGATAGATTATGCGGATTTCGAGAAGATAGACCTGCGTGTTGCCAAGGTCATCGGTGCGGAGGCCATTCCCAAGTCAAGCAAGCTCCTGAAGCTCACGATCGATATGGGCGAGAACAGGACTCTTGTGGCGGGTATAGCAAAGGATTACAAGCCGGAAGAGCTCATCGGTAAGAAAATCGTCGTTGTGGCAAACCTGAAACCGACAAAGATGATGGGCATAGAATCCCAGGCGATGCTCCTCGCCGCCGAAACGGAAGGCGGCCTGACGCTTCTGTGTTTCGATAGAGAGCCCGTCACCGGGGCAATCATCCGGTAATCGGATGATTCCCATACCGGAATGAAACAGAGGCATCCCTATCTTATCAGCAATGAATGAAAAACCTCATCCGGAAGATATAGCCGGCGGCCAGGCTATTATAGAAGGCGTGATGATGCGGCATGGAAACAAGATCGCCGCCGCCGTAAGAAAGCCTGACCGCGAAATAGCCATCCGCGAACAGTATTATGTCCCGCTCACCAAGCGATACAAGTGGCTGGGGCTGCCGTTTATACGCGGATCCGTCACCCTTATAGAAATGATGGTGATCGGTATGAAGTGCCTCATGTATTCCGCCGAGCTGGCCCTGACGGAAAATGATGTGAAGCCGAAGAAATGGGAGATGACGATTTCCGTCGTAATCGGTCTGGGCACGGCAATATTTTTTTTCGTCGTCGTCCCCGCTTACTGCTTTTCAGTATTGAAAGGTTTCATAGCAAGCACAATTCTCTTGAACATCGTAGAGGGCATTATCCGTCTCGGGATATTCCTCTGCTTTCTCTGCACTACCCTTTTGATGGAAGACATGAGGCGGGTATTCATGTATCATGGAGCGGAGCATAAGACGGTATTCGCCTGGGAAAACGGCCAGGAACTGACGGTAGAAAATATCAGGAAATTCTCCACCCGCCATCCGCGCTGCGGGACGAGTTTTGTCCTCGTCGTTATGATTACGGCAATCCTTGTATTTTCCCTCTTAGGGAGGCCTGACTTTGTGCACAGAGTTTTCTATAAACTTCTGCTCCTTCCTGTTATTGCCGGAATCTCATATGAGATTATCCGTTTTACCGGCAGAAAGAGAGACTTGAAATGGGTGCAGGCCTTGAGCTGGCCGGGATTACTGTTGCAGAAGATCACCACTACGGAGCCGACGGACGATCAAATCGAAACAGCCATTGCCGCAATGAAAAAGGTAATTTAGGTGCCGATATGAAAATAAAACATCTGCCAAAAGAGAGTCTTCTTATCCTTGTAATTTCAGTCCTGTCTTTCATAGCCTTGTCAACCTTTACAGTCCGCCCTCTCCATGCGGATATGTGGGACAGTATTAAAGAGGGCTACCTTCTTTATAATCTCCCGGGGAAGGGAGATTTCGTACAGTCACCGCGGCACGCTGACATTAGCAATCCTAACTTTCCCCTTGAGGTCGTAAACGACGGCTATAAGATGGTCCGCGTCTATCAGGATTTAATGGAACACGAGTTGGTGGAATGGGCCTGGTTGGTGACCTTGAGAAACAGGACGGAGCGTGAAGTTGTTTTTTCTCTGGAGTACAAGCTTCAAGATGACGACGCTTTTTTGCTCGCATCCAGCCGGGAACAGGGGAGGAAAATAGCTCCGGGGGAAACCGTGACATTAGAAAAAAAAGATTCCATGCCTTACGCGAACGCCAAGCGGGTAACGGCCAGTAAGCTGGATATTCAGTTTCAGTAACAAACATTCACGCCTGACAAGGCCTGATTTGAGAGCCGCTCAGTTCCCTAGATGTCGGTCGTAGAAAGTTTGACCGCAGGAGCTCTTATGATTCAAGAAAGGAGAAGACGGACGCGTGTTTCCGTGGGGATTGATGTTAACGTTTTGGTGAAGGGCAAAGTTATAAAGCTAAAATCCGTAAACATCAGCCTTTCAGGGATTCTCTGTACGTCCGAACCCCTCTTTCAAATGGATGATCCTTGTAAAGTGATTATTACCCTGAGCGAGGATTCACGGATATCCGTTGATGCCAGGATTGTGAGAGTGGGAGTTGAGGAGGCTGCTATCAAATTCATCTCCCTGGATGATGAAAGCTTCGTGCACCTAAAGAAGTTGATACAGTACAACTTGGGCAATGCGGAACGTGTCGATGCCGAACTGCGGCGTCCTGCCTTCAGATGACGTGGGGCGGTGCATCTTAGGATACGGTATGGATAGGTTGGCATGTCCGAATCTGAAGGTCCAAAAATAAAAAAAGCAGATATCCGCCTGACGGACGCGTCCCACGTGAAAGGCCATATCCATATCAAGGAGCATGACAGGCTTTCCGACCTGCTCAATTTCGGCGAAGACCCCTTTGTCGTCGTATTCAATGCCACAATCACCGGCGGCTCCGGCGGAAAGGTAATATTCGTAAGCAAGAGTCAGATCCTGTGGATCTGCCCCGAAGACTGAAGATAGACCCTGCCCGTGATTCTCTTTCAACCAGTTCCCAAGGATTCACAACATCGATCATATTTAAGAAAAATCAGCATGTGGGTCTATTTCTTCTGAAAGATATACGCGGAGCCTTTAAATGATGAGAGTCCGGGTATTGGAAACGGAAGCATCTCGCGGCTTCCGATAATGAAGAACCCGGCGTCATCAAGGCTGTCCAGAATATTCAGGAATACGGAAGAGAGATCGTCACTGCGGTGATATGTGAAGAGACTATTTCTTAAGAAAATGATCTGAAAGACCCCGGCAGGAGGCCGCTCTTTCATCAGATCATGTACCTCCCACACGATATACTTTTTCAAACAATCCGCCGCACAGTAGTTCTCCCGGTCTTCGCATGCGTGGAAATAGATCGATTCAATCCCGTCAGGCATTCCTTTCAGACTGTTTCTGCGATATACCCCCGACCTTGCTTTGCCTGCGTAATCGGGGTTAATATCTGTAGCCAGGATCCGAAGTTCAGGCAGACCGGAGAGCTTCATCTTTAGTATCTCCCAGGTTATGGCGAGGCTGCAGGCTTCCTGTCCGAGCGCACAACCGGCCGACCAGACATCAATATTTTTCCCCTGTCGGGCGATGATTTCTGGGAGGATTTCCTCTGCGAGTATGCGCCACAGGCTTCGGTCGCGGAAGAAACGGCTTATGGAAACGCTCATCAGTCTTTCGACATGCTTCAAAATCTCAGGGTCGGTCATGGCCTGAAGATAGTCATCCAGAGTCAGGAGGCCAAGCTCCCGGATGTGACGATGAATGCGTTTTTTGACTCCCGTTCCTACCTTGGCGTAGCCCTGCCAGGAGAGACCGAGTCGGTCAAGGAGCCGCCTGAAGGTTTATCGTCCATAAATAATACGACAGCAATTAGAATAGAGATTGATATACTCTTACCATGACGTATGGCGGAGTGCAATAAAGCAGGGCCGCGCCTGCGCAGGCGGAGCGCTTTTGCGTGCAGCCGTATGAATATACAGGCTTGACAAAAAACACCCATTTCTCCATAATGCCAAAAATCGAAGCATCCGTACAAAGCAGGAGGTGTGACATGGACAGCCCGGTCGACAGGTTTTGGCAGATCAGGCTTGCGGTAATTAAACAGTCTCTGGAGGCAAATAACTTCGATGTCTTTGTGGCTCAAGATGCCGCCGAAGCAAAAAATATTGTGCTTAAAGAAATTATTCCCGCGCTTGCCCCGACGAGCATCTCCTGGGGCGGCTCCATGACATTTGTCGCCACAGGTCTTTATGACGAACTCAAGGATAACAAGAAAATAAAGGTGATTGATACATTCGACAAGACCATATCCCGCGAGGACGGCTGGGAGCGGCGCCGGCAGGCCCTCCTTGTTGACCTCTTGATTACCGGGACGAATGCCGTGACCGAATCGGGAATGCTGGTGAACCTTGATATGCTCGGCAATCGTGTTGCGGCTATCACATTCGGGCCGAAGAATGTGATTATTCTTGCCGGGAGAAATAAGATTGTCGCGGATCTCGAAGATGCGATGGTGCGCATCAAGAATTATGTCGCGCCGGCAAATGTCCTGCGGCTGGGCATGAAGACCCCGTGCGCCAAGACGTCGTATTGCGAAGAATGCAAAAGCAGCGGGCGCCTGTGCAACAGTTGGGCGATCACGGAAAAATCCTTTCCGAAAGGCAGGGTGAAAGTCATCCTGATAAACGAAGATCTGGGATTATAATCACACAAGGATTGGCTGATGCAGATACAGGATGTTTTCCGCACCTATGGGGACGATTTGAAACGCGTTGAAGAACAGATGGAAACGCATCTCCGTTCCGGAGTGCACCTGATACCGGAAATCATCCATCATCTCATAGGCAGCGGCGGAAAAAGATTCAGGCCTCTATTGCTTTTGTCCACGGCTTCACTTTGCGGATACAAAGGCGAGAAAAAATATGCCTTGTCCGCAGTGATTGAATTCATCCATACGGCCACTCTGCTCCATGATGACGTAATTGATGAAGCGACGACCCGGAGAGGAAAAATTTCCGCAAACAATGTATGGGGGAATGCGGCGAGCGTGCTCGTGGGCGATTTCCTCTATTCCAAATCCTTCAAACTTATGACCGAGTACGGCAATTTAGCCATCATCAAACTCCTCTCCACGACGACAAACACCATGTCGGAAGGGGAAGTTCTTCAACTTGTCAAATGCGGCGACATCAATATAACCGAAAAGGAATACCTGACTGTCATCGAAAAAAAGACGGCAACCCTCATATCCGCTGCATGCGCTGTAGGAGGCATTCTCGGAAAAGCATCAGACGAACAGGTCGAGGCCCTTACCCGTTTCGGCATGCGCTTAGGCTCCGCATTTCAGATTACGGACGATACCCTCGACTACGTGGCGGAGGAAGACGTGTTTGGGAAGGCCGTCGGGAAAGACCTCGAAGAGGGGAAGATAACCCTGCCCCTTATCCATGCCCTGAAGAAATGCACGTCGGAAGAGAAGAAACTGATCAGGAGGGCAGTTGAGGAAAAAGAACAGGATGAAAAGGTTATCTTGGATATCGTCTCTCTGATGCACCGTCACGACGGCATTAATTATTCTCTTAACAAGGCAAAGACATACATCGGCGAGGCGAAAGGCTATCTTGAATCATTCGAAGACTCTACGCCAAAGGCGTCGCTCCTTGCCATATCAGACTACATCATCGAAAGAAATATATAGACCTCCCAGACTCACACCACAGAAGGCCCTTCGTATATGTCTCGGAAATCGTCGAGGGGGCCTTCCCTATCGTACCTCATGGCGAGGGGCAGATAATCAAGGATATCCTGGGCCGTGATGCCGTCCTCGCCTTTGTCCGCCGCCGCCAGGTCTCCGGAGAAGCCATGGATAAAGACGCCTTTTTTCACCGCATCCTCCAACGACAGGCCGAGACCGAACATGGCTGCAATGGTCCCTGTCAGGACATCGCCTGCGCCCGCCGTTGCCATTCCCGGATTGCCGCTCAGATTGACAAAAACCCTTTCATCCGGGTAGCCGATCAATGTATGGGCTCCCTTCAGGACGATGAACGCACGCAGCGACATGGCCGTGAGCTGCAATATGTCTATCTTCTGCTTGTTGATTTCGGAGGTACTCTTCTTCGCTATGCGGGCCATCTCCCCGAGATGCGGGGTGAGGATGGTCTCTCCCTTTCTCTGTCTGATCATCTCGAGTTGGTCTGCAATGGCCGTTATTCCGTCCCCGTCGATGAGAATCGGTTTCTTGATAATAGGCACGAGCTCCCTGACAAGCTGTTGCGTCTCATCGTCGAGAGAAAGGCCGGGTCCGATTACCACCATATCCACCTTTTCCGAGAGCTCGATCAGGCTGTCTCGATTTTCCAGGGCGATGCTTCCCGCCCGCGTTTCTTTCTGGGGAACAAAGACAATCTCACTTCCCTTAGCTGCAATAAACGGCGTCATCGATACAGGGGCGGCGAGACGGGCATACCCTCCGCCCGCCTTAAGAAACGATAATGCCGAAAAATAGGGCGCACCGAAATACGATGCAGCGCCGGCGATAAAAAGAACCTCTCCCATCCGTCCTTTGTAAACATCTCTCTCGCGGGGCGGAAGCTTCACATAATCGTTTATCTGGACTTTGAGGGCATCGCTGTTATAGAGGGAAGGTGGAAAAGAGATATGGGTGACGTATAGTTTTCCCCCCAGGTCGTATCCGGGATAGAGCATGTTCCCGATCTTAGGGAGGCCGAACGCAACTGTGCAATCAGCCTTAACAGCCGCACCCATGACCTCTCCCGTGTCTCCATGAACGCCGGAAGGGATATCCAGACTGAGAACCGTCTTGCCGCTTGAGTTGATCAACTGAATCACTTCTTTATGGAGTCCCGCCGCTTCCCGATCCAGGCCCGTACCGAAGAGGGCGTCCACAATCCCGTGACAATGGAGGACGTCGCTTCTAATCTCTTCCACAGACTCGATCCGCCGCGCTTCGATGGGGAGTTTCGAAATTATATTCCAATTGGCCTTAGCCGCCCCTTTGGACTTCTTCATGTCACCGGCGATAAATATCTTGACCAATCCGCCGTTGCTGTGAATCTTCCGCGCCACGACAAGGCCGTCACCGCCATTGTTGCCGATGCCGCAGAACACGACAAACCTCTTATCCTTTATACCGATCTCCTGCGCTAAGATATGCGTCGCGGCCTGCCCGGCGTTTTCCATGAGGATCTCTTCGGGAATATCGAGTTTTTCCACAGCGTATCTATCCATGAACCGCATTTCGCCGGTCTTGCTGATTTTCATTTCTCATCCCTCTTTGTTCAGTAACATTGCCCGTTTAATGATTGCGCCATCCCTGTTCATATAGTTTATTTGCCGTTTTTTATCAAGCGAAAGCATTTCCTCCCGAAAATTCTTGACATCATTTTTCTTTCACCGCATAATTTAAAAAGTCATCATAAATATCGCAAATACCATGATTATTTTGTGTTTCATAATTCGCGGCCTTTCACTGCTGTGAGGTTATTAATGTTTGAGCGGAAGTATGAAAAGCTGGCGCCTGTATCGGTTTTTGTAAGAAGGATGGCCAAATCCGTCGCTATGGCCGGTCTCCTGGTGGCGGGTGCTTTATTTCTCGGAGTGTCAGGCTACCACTGGATAGCCTGATTCAACTGGGTTGATTCTCTGCTCGAGGCGTCCATGATCCTCGGGGGCATGGGGCTGGTGAATCCACTCACGACAACGGGAGCGAAGATATTCGCTCCAGCGTATGCATTGTTCAGCGGACTGATGTTTATAGGCGTGATGGGGATAGTTCTTACCCCGGTCGCGCACCGGCTGCTACACAAATTTCATATTGATGAGGGAAAGAAAAAGTGATTCCTGCAGCGTAGCTCATTGCAGAAAGGGGAGATGTTATGATCAGTGTTATTGCATCGGTAAGGATCAAGGCAGACAGGGTGTCTCAGTTTATTGAAATAATCAAGTCCAATGTCCCGGAGGTCAGAAAAGAGAAGGGATGCATCGAGTACTCTCCTGCAGTCGATATCGATTCGGGTCTGCCTGTACAGAAGCTTGATAAGAACGTCGTCACGATCGTTGAAAAGTGGGAAAGCGTGGAGGCCTTGAGGGCCCATTTGAAGACCCCCCACATGCTGGCCTACAGAGAAAAGGTCAAGGACATTGTTGAGGACCTCTCTGTCAAGGTGCTGCAGGGGGTGTAGAAAAAAGGATTGAGATGGCAAGGGATAGAAATATCCGCAAGGTCGTCAAAAGCAAGCCGACCATCGAGGGAGCCGGCGTCCACCTTAGGCGGGCATTTGGCTTCAGCGAAGTGCCTCAGTTCGATCCCTTTCTCCTTCTCGATGATTTTCGCTCGGACGATCCGAGGTACTACATCAAGGGATTTCCCTGGCACCCGCATCGGGGGATAGAGACCATCACCTACGTCCTCCGGGGAGATGTGGAACACGGTGACAGCATGGGAAACAAAGGCGTCATCGCATCGGGGGACGTCCAGTGGATGACGGCGGGAAGCGGCATCATCCATCAGGAAATGCCCAAGGGGGATGAGAAGGGCGTGATGTGGGGCTTCCAGTTATGGGCCAATCTTCCGGCCTCACAAAAGATGATGGAGCCGCGGTACCGTGACGTGAAGGACAATCAGATACCCGAAGTCGCTGCCGGGGGAGGCGTCAAAATAAAGATCATCTGCGGAGAAGTTAAAGGGACAAGAGGGCCCGTCCGGGACATCGTAGTCGATCCGGAATACCTCGACTGCACCGTCCCTCCCGGGGCAGAGTTCATTCACCCGACCAAGCCGGGGCACAAAGTCTTTGCATATATTATCGGAGGGAAGGCCTATTTCTGCAGGGAAAAGAAGCCGTTTACCTATGAGGTGGAAGGGGAAAACTATTTCGACTTCCGGAGGGATGCCTTCGTATACAATGAGAGTGTTGTGCTCTTCGGAGACGGGGAACGGATAGTAGTCTCCACGGAGGATGAGCCTGTCCGCTTTCTTTTGATTTCCGGAAAACCATTGAGGGAACACGTCGCGTGGCACGGTCCCATCGTCATGAACACGCAGGAAGAATTGGAGATCGCCTTTGAAGAGTATCGGAGAGGACAATTCATCAAGCACAAGGCTGAATGAGCAATCTGGGCGGGTTTACGAATCCGCGCAACAGGCAAGAGAAGGAGACAGCGACGATGCAAAGGGTTATGATCCATCCCGCGACATATGAGGACGTCCGGAAGGCCGTAGACCGGGTGTTTGAGCTCTTCCCCCTCCCGGTTCAGGGGAAAAAGGTCTTGATAAAGCCCAATGTGCTGCGGGCATCGGAGGCAAGAGAAGGCATTGTGACGAATCCCGCCGTCCTTCGCGCCGTGGTGGAAAAAGTGGAGACTATGAACCCCGCCGCAATTGTCGTCGGCGACAATCCCGGCCTCTTCGACTACGGCGCAAACGAGACAAGCTTCCGGAAGTCGGGCCTCATGGAGGCGGCCAAAGGCTACTACCAGAACATCGGCGGAGATTCGCAGAAGGTTGATTTCAATCCTGCGTTCATGCCTGCCGTCAACGTCTCCACAGCCGTTCTGAATGCCGATATCATCATCAGCCTGCCGAAATTCAAGACCCACGGTCTCACGGTCATTACGGGGGCGATCAAGAACAGCTACGGCATCCTTCCCGGCGCCCAGAAGGCGCAGCTCCACAAGGCGGCGGGCAACGCCGAACGCTTCCAGGAAATGCTGGTGGATGTATTTCGCCTCCGCATACCTGACCTCTTTATAATGGACGCCGTGGTCGGCATGGAGGGGAACGGCCCGGCATCTGCTGACCTGAGGGACATAGGCGTGATTATTGCGTCCGACAATGCCGTAGCTCTGGACTCCGTTGTGGCGGTGATGATGGGATGCGAACCGGGGCGTCTGCGATTCCTGGAGAAGGCGAAGGAGGCCGGTCTGGGGGATTACGACCGGAAGACAATTGAAGTCATCGGGGAACTGAAACCGATACGCGATTTCAAGCTTCCTCCGTTCGGCGGCCTCATGATGCTCCAGAATGAGGCGATACAGACGCTGATCAAGAACAGGACGTTGATGCGGCCGCAGGCGGACCGCGACCTGTGCACGGGCTGCGGCACCTGCATCGATCAGTGCGCCGTATCGGCCCTGTCCATGGGCGAAGACAATCTGCCCATCGTGGATGCCGATACATGTATAAGCTGTTTCTGCTGCCAGGAGATGTGCCCTGAGAAGGCGATTGCGCTTAGATAGAATCAAACCGGAGGTGGAGTCATGGAAAAGATTAAGCTGGACAAGAATTCCTTCCTCTATCCCATGCCGATGGTCCTCGTCGGCGCCGTTGTCGATGGACGTGCCAATTTCATGGCCGTAGGCTGGGTATCGCGGGTGAACTTCAAACCGCCCATGATGGCCGTTGCCCTCGGAAGATCTCATTACACAAATGCAGGCGTCGAAAAGAACAAGGCCTTCAGCGTGAATGTTCCGGGCATTGACCTCCTCGAGAAGGTTGATTACTGCGGAATCGTATCGGGTGAGAAGGCCGACAAATCAGTAGTGTTCGATGTTTTTTACGGTGAGCTCCCCGGCGCCCCGATGATCCGGGAGTGTCCCCTTACCTTCGAGTGCCGGCTCGTCAATACTGTGGACCTGCCGACCAACAGCCTCTTCATCGGTGAGATCGTGGGGGCATACACTGAGGAGCGTTATCTTACGGACGGCAAGCCTGACATCAAGAAAATCGATTCCTTCACATTGACCATGCCTGACAACAATTACTGGAAGATTGGCGAAAACGCGGGTAAGGCGTGGAGTGTCGGGAAATATTTCCACAGCAAGTAGGGAACAGAGGCAGAAGGCGGAACAGTCGAAGATTTCGGCCTATCGGTAGAAACGAACGAGGCTTTCCGGCTTGACGCCGCACAGGTAAAGGGACAGAAGTATCCAGTTCCTGATGGTCGTGTATGCGATGCCCTCTTTCTCCCACCGCCGCGGGGAAGTGCTCGCGGCTTTTCTCAGGATGCATATCTTTCCCTTCCGTTTCTTGATCCTCTGCATGATCTCTACGTCTTCCATGATGGGGATTTCCCTGAAGCCGCCGAGTTCCTGGAAATTTCTCTTCCTCATGAAGATCGCCTGATCTCCGTACGGTATCCTCGTCAGGCGCGACCGGATGGATGCCGCCTTCTCAATCAATCTGAATACGGACCTCTCTGAGGCGATTGCCAAATCGAATGCCCCGGCAACGAAGGAGCTATCATCCATTGCCGTTTGTATCAGCTTGAGGGCATCGGAGGGAAGGATAGTATCGGCATGGAGAAAAATCAGGATCTCGCCTTCCGCAAGGGCCGCCCCGAGATTCATCTGTTTCCCGCGCCCCGTCTCGGAGATTGCAGTGTTCACACCCGTGTGACGAGCAACCTGGATCGTCCTTCCCGCCGGGTCTCCATCCACGATAATAATTTCCGCGCTGCCGGATGCATGCAGACCGCGGATATGCTCTATCGTTCTGGAGATGATCGCCTCTTCGTTCCACACGGGGATGATGAAAGAAAATTTCGGCATCATGAAATATTATGCAAGGCCTATGGCCTTGAGGTACAGCATAGTCTTAGAGTTTGTAAATCCTGTATCCTCACTGTTCTTGATGAGGGCCTTTATGTCTTCGTATTTGTCGATGTCACGCCATACTGGCAGCACGTGCACGAGCGTTCCGACTCTGTGGAAAATTTGCATGGTCTTCCGAAAAACCGTATCCGTTCCCCAGGGAAGCCCCTTAAAGACATCGCCGCAAAAAGTGTCCTGCCTGAATCCGAGCAGATAATAGCCTCCGTCGGCAGCAGGGCCGATTACTGCGTCATTTTCGTCGAGGGCGCGAAAGGCTTTATCAATGATCCGTGCCGGCAGGTCGGGAATATCGCTACCGATTAAAACAAGGGAGCGAACCCCTTCCGAGAAGCACCGCAAAAAGGCGAGTTTCATTCTCTCACCGAGATCATCTCCCGCCTGCGGGATGTACGACAATCCGTCGCCCAGCATCTCTCTCATCTTGCGTTCTTTCCCTGCGGGATGGAATGCGAGACGAAAGCTGTAACCTTCTCCGGAAAATCTCTCCAACAGATCTTCCACGAAGCAGCGGTAGAGGTTCTTCGCCGCCTCCGCACCGAGGTCTTTTGCAAGCCGCGATTTTACCTGGCCCTGTTCCGGAAACCTGACGAACATGACGAGGCATCTCTCTTCCGTTTTCACACTCATGAATCTTTCTCTTGCCTCACCGGGTTGATAAGATTCCTTATCTTCTTTCTTGTAAGCGGCAGGATGAGAAGCCACGGAAGCGAAAGCTTCTTTTCGTCCCGGAAATAACCGAGGCCGATCGTCATCCCTTCATGCCCTGTTGATGGCTGGTCCTGATACGTGCCCATAATGCGGTCCCACCAGGACAGGTTGAAGCCGAAGTTGGTATTCGTTTCACGTATGATGACTGAGTGGTGCACGCGGTGCATATCGGGGGTCACAAAAAATATCCGGAGCGCCTTATCCACGGGGGAGGGGATGTAAACATTGCTGTGGCTGAAAATGGAGCCGCCGTTCAGGACCACTTCGAATATCAGGACCGCGAGAGGAGACGCACCCAATACGACGATCGCGGCCATTTTGATGAACATGGAGAGAATTATTTCCAAGGGATGGAAACGCACACCCGTCGTCATGTCGATATCCATATCCGTATGGTGTACCATATGCAGGCGCCAGCATAGGGGCACGGTATGAAATGCGACGTGCTGAAGATAGATGACGAAATCAAGGGAGACGGCGCCGATAATGATGGCAGGCCATAGGGGCAGGTGATAGAGATTGATGAGCCCCCAGCCCCTCTCGACGGCAAGAACGGCCACGGTTATGGGGATGACGGGGAGGAGCCCCCTGATCATGGACGTGTTTAAAATATGTATAGAGAGATTACTGAACCACCGCAGCATCTTCGACGTGGTCAGCCTGCGGCGCGGCGAGAGGAGTTCAAAGGCGAACATGCAGATGAAAATGGCCGCGAAAGATACCAGCCTGATGGGTATTTCATGAGTGATTGCGTCTGTAGATAAACTCTGTACGGGTAGCAAGCGTTCACTCCATTAGTAACGTTCAAAAGTTGG
>PLMX01000024.1 GCA_003142635.1 Syntrophaceae bacterium
GCCGTCACATAACGAATACGGCTTTCCAATCATCTTCTTCCAGAGGCTTTCGCTTTCACTTGGCCTTCCAGTATAACTTCCACCGGAGTTCCCAGAATCCTTGGAGTTGATAGCGTTACCGCAATCTCCTTTCCTTCTCTCCTTCAGAAGCATGATGAAGGTATTGCCCCTTCCCTCTCTCAAGGTTATGTTGTCCTTGAGATACAAGCGGTACTATTGGCAACTCCGAATCCCTTGCCGACCCCGTGAAACTTCGTTTCCTTATATCCACCAGTTGCCGCTCTCGCAGCATCGACAAGGGTCTCCCGCGTTCATTCTCGTATGGCTGCCCCTGCGTGCCACCCCTGTTACCCCGGAAGCCGATCTATCGGTTCTGGTAGTTATCGTCAGGACAGATGCTCCGGTCTTCCCCACTGTAGGAAAGGGTCGACAGCTCCATCGTGTGTTTCGAGGCTACATCTGGGTTCGCTCGCGCTGCGGCCCGCAGGTTTGCTCAGCTCTCTTACAGAGCCTTTGTCAGGAAACTTAATGCTTCAGGTTACCCTTAACACCTCCCTCAAGCTACGTGGGCGAACTACCGAATTCCCACGGTCGGACTTTAACCGACAAGTCATACGTTTTACACGGCATACAACACAATTCACGCCCGACGATAAACATCGGCACGACTCCTCACATTCTGTGGCCAAGATTTCCTTGACATACAAGACCGAAATTCTTATAGCTCACCCATGAACAAGCAATGTCTTATCAATTAGATCCTTTATTCGCGTCAAGCCGGAGGGGCGAGGAAGTGCAAACTGCGCGTCGGAAAGAAGGTAAAGGCAACGGGTTCGCGACGCCCGGGAACCGATACGGTCGTCTTGGAAGCCCGCACGGTGGAGAGACTGGCAAGAGCCATGAAGAGAACGCCCGAGCCTGACGGCTCCATTGAGACCAAAAAGTCCCCCTCGCGGCGAACGCTGCGTGGCCTCGATTGGCTTAATTTCCTCCTCGCCGACGTGCAGACGGGGGTGGGGCCGTTCGTTGCGATTTACCTCGCTGGCTACAAGTGGAACGAAGAGAGCGTCGGGCTCGCGCTCACTGTTGGTGGGATCGCAGGAATCCTCACGCAGACGCCGGCGGGCGGGCTCGTTGACTTCCTCCGATCGAAGCGAGCGCTGGTCGGTGTAGCCGTGGCCGCGCTGGCTGCGGGAGCGCTGCTGATCGCACTGTTTCCGTCGTTCTGGCCCGTTATGGCTGCCCAGGTCTTCATTGGCGGCACGTCCAGCGTCTTCATCCCAGCCATTTGCGCGATGTCGCTCGGGATCGTCGGACATGCAGCATTCGACACCCGCCAAGGTCGCAATCAGACATTCAACTCGGCAGGTAACGTGACTGCCGCCGTGTCAATGGGCCTCCTCGGCTACTTCGTTTCCGACCGGAGTATCTTTTTCTTCGTCGTGGCTCTCGCGGTCCCCACAATTCTCGTACTGCTTTTGATCAGACCCGCCGAGATTGACTACGAGCTCGCCCGTGGCGCAAATGAAGGCGAGAAAGGCGGCAAGGCGGAAAGCGTCCGGGTGCTCTTCCGGGATCGCCCACTGGTCATCTTCCTCGTCTGCGCCGTGATGTTCCATTTTGCGAACGCGGCGATGCTGCCGCTG
Organism: Syntrophaceae bacterium; assembly: GCA_003142635.1. GTDB lineage: Bacteria > Desulfobacterota > Syntrophia > Syntrophales > UBA2185 > Fen-1135. The sequence goes on from PLMX01000024.1 coordinate 1,647, forward strand.
CTCGGCGAGTTTCTGGCAAAGGGTCGGGGGCGAAGTTCGATGCTCTTCATGTCAGCGTGCGTGGTAACGACCCAGTTCATCATCACCCTGCTCGCGTCTTGGTCGGGACGGAAGGCCGGAACGTGGGGTCGAAAGCCGCTTCTGCTGATCGCTTTCGGCGTACTTCCAATTCGTGGCGTTCTCTACACCCTCACGTCCAATAAGGCATTGCTCGTGGCCATCCAGGTCTTGGACGGCATCGGGGCAGGGATATTCGGCGTTGTGTCCGTGCTCGTGATCGCCGATCTGACGCGCGGTACCGGCCGATTCAATCTCACGCTGGGAGCCATTACCACTGCTGTCGGTATCGGCGCGGCTCTGAGCCAGGTCATCGCCGGTAGTATCGTTCACCGCGTGGGCTCTAACGCCGGCTTTTTATTCCTCGCGGGGGTGGCATCGGCAGCGTTAGCCATTCTCTATTTTTTCATGCCCGAGACGGGTGGCGTCAGGAATGCGGCTAAGCTAAACCAGGAAGGGAACGAGCATTGAACGAATGGACAGTGTGGCTGACTTGGTTGATCTTCGTGGCGACCTACGGCGGGCTGGCGCTGGGCAAGGTGCCCGGGCTACGCATTGACCGGGCCGGCATCGCTTTCGTTGGCGCGACTCTCATGCTGGCCACGGGAGTGCTGGGGTTGGAGCAGGCGGTTAGCCCGGAGTCGATCGACTTCGAGACGCTCTTCCTGCTGTTCGGGATGATGATCGTAGTCAGCGTGCTGCGGCTGTCAGGCTTCTTCGTGCGGCTGGCCGGCATAGCGATGCGTCGCGTCACCACGCCGAAAAGCTTGCTGGCGGTAACGATCGGCGTGTCGGGGGTGCTATCGGCTTTTCTGATCAACGATGTGATCTGCATGGCTCTGACGCCGCTGGTGCTGCACCTGGCCAGGCGAATGAAGTTCGACCCACTCCCTCAACTGATCGGCTTGGTGACCGCGGCCAACGTCGGCTCAATAGGCACCATCACCGGCAACCCGCAGAACATCTACATCGGCGCGCATTCGGGCATCTCCTACCTCCGCTTTGCCGCTCGCCTTCTGCCCGTCGCCCTGTTGGGGCTGGTTCTTACCTACCTCGTCGTTCTCTGGGTGTACCGTAGCCAATTGGCAGCGCCAAAGGAGCAAGCAGCGCCCGGCACGGAAGATGAGTCGACCGAAGAGGGCAACGGCGAGGTGATCCCGCGTAGCCGCGGTCGGGCACGCCTGGAAATCAAGGCGGTGGCGGTGACGCTGGCGACTGTGGCACTGTTCTTCGCTGGCCTGCCGATGGAGCTGGTCGCGCTCGGTGCCGCGGCAGTTTTGCTGCTGGACCGGATGAAGCCGGAGAAGATCTACCGTCAGGTCGATTGGGAACTGCTGTTGATGTTTACCGGCCTGTTCATCGTCGTCCACGCCTTCCGGGTTCACGTCGTCGCCGGTTGGGGTATCGAGGACTGGACCTGGCTGCAGTACCATCCGACCGAAGTGCTCAGCCTGGTATCGGCGGCGCTGTCGAATTTGGTGAGTAACGTGCCGGCAGTGCTGCTGCTGGAGCCGGTGATGCGGGCGGTACCCGAGGCAACGCGTGAGACAGTCTGGCTGGCGCTGGCGATGTCGAGCACGTTCGCCGGCAATCTCACCGTGCTGGGTTCGGTGGCCAACCTAATCGTGGTCGAAAAAGCACGCCGCGAGGGTGTCCACATTTCCTTTTCTGAATACTGCAAGGTCGGCATCCCACTAACCGTACTGACTCTGATTTTGGGCATCTTATGGCTTCAATTTGTCACTTATTGATGAGGACAACAAAGCGGGTCTGGGACTGGCCGTGAGAACAGAGTTGAATAGAAAATAGATGGTGGCATATTCAACAGTACAAACAGTTATCGGTGATTCTCAGTGATGCAGCCGGGTGTAACAAGGTGAAGCCGATAATCATGGCAGGATTTTCTTTGATGGTGTCTGTCAAGTCAATACCTCTCTGGAAAATGGCAACCGTCTGTATCTTTCTCCAAAAACATATATACCCTTCTTTATACGTATAATAGCACCCTGCCTCAGCAAATCCGTGATTTTATCACGTGGTCGGTCATATTCCCGGAGGCCGTCCATAAGGGCTTGATAGTCAAACTCCTCAGTTGTCATCTTGCTTCGTAGATCGTCAAACATTTCTGTCCTTTCAATGCTACTGATCATTATGGATAGATTGCCACAGCATAATCCAGCATAATACGTTGACAATTATTCGACATACTATGTTCATATTGACAGTTTACTCTGCAATTCTTTGTCGTGGCTCTTGACGAAATTTTAATTTATGACTTTCCAAATGCCTCTTTGTGTTTCAACTTATCCGATTATAACAGAACCTGATTATTCGCACAGGCATGATCGTTTTTTACTTATTGATTTGAACCGACATTATTTCGTTCAATCATTCCGCTGAATCATTCTGCTTTACATATTACGTAATGCGTAATACAATTCATCTATGATTAAATCCTTTTCGTGCAGAGATACTGAGGCACTGTTCAATGACATACCTGTGCGCCGCTACCAATCAATTGAGCGGCAAGCGAGACGTAAGCTCCTATATCTTCATAGCGTACGAACACTCCAAGATCTGTCAACGCCTCTAGGCAACCGATTGGAAGCTCTTAAAGGGGATAGAAAAGGACAACATAGTATCCGTATTAACGATCAATGGCGAATCTGTTTCAAGTGGCGAGACGGCAATGCCTTCGATGTGGAAATCACGGATTACCATTAGGAGATTGATATGCATAGAAAAATAGAAAAACTTGATCCCATTCCGCCCGGCGAGATTCTCTTCGAGGAGTTTATGAAGCCCGTGGGCTTGAGCATCAATCAGCTAGCCCGGGACATTGACGTGCCGCCTGGCCGAATCAGCGAGATTGTCAGTGCCAAGCGGGCGATTACCGCAGATACCGCATTGCGTCTTGGAAAATACTTTGGGGTATCTCCTGAGATCTGGTTGAACTTGCAAACTGATTATGATTTGCGTATTGCCAGACGCACAACCTGGCCGGGAATTGAATCTCGTGTGAGAATCCGAGCGGCATAATCTTTCATTGTCCATAGGCTTGCCGCTTTTTCAAGGCCACCCAAAGCCGGTGATAGTTTACATGCTGTCATCCATTACCCTTGGATTTATCTGATCCCATTCGGTTTAAATACATTCATAAAATGGTACTATTAGTACCAATATAAATTAATATTTAAGCTATCCTTTGACCTTAGTTTAAAAATGTGGCATTTTAGGTACTATGGATACCGATAAAAAGACAAAAATAAACCGCCTTATCAATCTATGGCCGAGAGGTACGGTAGGCGTTACCTCGTACCTTGCTTCCCGTGGTTTCAGTTATGAA
>PLMX01000183.1 GCA_003142635.1 Syntrophaceae bacterium
TCCGGGCGGTCCGAGTACCGGCCGATGACGCCAGAGCCGTAGCCTTTGACGCCGACGATGCCGCCGTGCTTCCAGTGGCCGATTTTTTCTTTATAAGAAAGCTCAAGCTGACCCAGAAGATCCTTAGCCATAGGCTTCTTCTTGGCAGCCTGCTTAATGTCGTTAATGAAGCTTGGCCATTTTCCCCCCTCCAACTGGTCCAGAAGGGGTGTATCTGATTTTGCCATGTCGTTTGTACCTCCTTATCTTAATCATCCTATTTTCATCCAGTAATCCTTGAATGTCACTGCGGATAGCACGATCCCCAGCGGGACATTGACGATGACCCCGATGGTGAATGCCCAGAAGGGCTTCAATCCAAAGTGGGCCAACTCCGCAAAACGGGTCGAGAGGCCGATGCACAGGAAGCAGAATACGAATGCCCAGGTGCGGAGCTTCTTGATCGGCGTGATCACTTCGGGGTTCAACACCTTGTCAAACCAGTTCGAATTGGAGACAAGTTGAGTGAACACGATCGCCTGGTCCGGCGTAGCGCTTGCAGTCAGGGCCTTCATATCCTCGGTGGAAAGTTGACCTTTGACAGTGACCACCCCTTTCTCCTTGTCCACAGTGATGCGATCCGCGTACTGCGGTGGTATCTGATATTGGGAGAAATCCGCCTTGTAATCTTTGTTCTTGTACTTGCCTTCCAGGTTCACCTTGCCGAGATAAGTCGCCGGTATCATGGTGGAGACAAAGCTCATGATGAGAGAGGCCGCGAGGAACCCGAGGACGAACTTGGGGAAACGCTCCCAGATTATGCCGCCACCCACTTTTGCCTTCTTTTCGCCTTCACTCGTTTCCCAGTACATGACGGAGATAACGGACAGGATGAGTGCCCAGATACCTATCCAGATGTCCCGCCCGATAACCTTCATAAGGGTAAACGTATGGATCGGCGCCTCACCGAAACGGGTCGCCAATTCGGCGACAACGGCGAAACCGGCGGCGTCGGCAAACTCCGATGTGCCGACGATGGCTCCGGCCACCCCGGGGGTGATTGTTCCCGGAACGATCTGCTTCATGACAAAGGAGAGGATAAAGATCATGACAATGGCCCAAACCGTGACGACGGCGATAGAGATCGATGTGTGCTCGTTTTTCGCATTCACGGCACCGCCCACCGCAATGGAAGCGGAGACACCGCAGACGGCGCCGCCGGCGCCCAGCACCGCCCCGAACTTGGGTTCAAGTTTGAAAATCTTTGTCGCGGCAAAGTAGATCGTGAGCCAGGTGGCAATAGAAACAATAGTCGCCTGGAGCATGGCGACGGGCCCGGCCGTGATGATCATGGTCAGAGGCAGGGTCGCGCCGAGAAGGACGATACCGGTCTTGATGTAATACTCGGTACGCAGGGAGACTTTCATCCAGGCAGGGATTTTCACACTATTGGAGATGATGAGCCCGACGAGCAGAGCGAGCAGCGGCGCTTCCATATTGAGGTCCTCCATCAGCTTCCACCCTGCGAGATAGAAAATAGCCCAGGAACCGACAAAAAGAATTATGAATCCGGGTATGAACTGTTTGAGTTTATGGCCCATGATGGCCATGGATATGCTGAATACCGAGCCAAAAAGGATAAAGATAGCAAGGTACCCCGTTAAATTCTTCGCCAGGTCCGCCCAGACCTTGCTGAATTCGGTAAGCTTGGCCGGAACGACGACCCAGCCTTTGATGGAACTGCCCGCCCAGAAAGTGAAGATCGCGAGGAACACGATGCCCAGACCGAGCCACACGGACCACCAGTCTTCTGTCTTCCACATTTTTTCGAATTCTTTGCCGCTCATGACATCCTCCTTTCAATAAGACTACTTGTTTCTTTGTCGTTGTTTATGCGCTCATTATTTAAGGGTTCGGATGGACAAGATATGCAGCCTCATGCTAGATAGAATTAAATAGTCTGTCAAGATTTTCTTTGACCACAGCTGTGTCTTGTTGCTTAGGGGTTCTTATTTGCAACTCCGTGATTTTATTTAGTCGATTTTTTTTGGCGGGCTGGTCAGATAGCAGAACAAGAACAATCTCCGGGAGTCCACAACTTGGAGAATTCATACGCAGGAAGAGCCTATGGCCGAAAGAACAACCGGGACTCATCGCCGGAAAAAGAGTGTTTCAAAGAAGGCGTGTGCCCTGCTCTGGGATGAATCGTTCGCCTGGGGGCTGATGGCCCGTCAGGCTCTCACGGAGGCCGGTTTGCCCTTCGATCTCCTCCGGTCAGAAGATATCCGCGGCGGGGCGCTTTCCCGCTACCGCATGCTGTATGTCCCCGGCGGCTGGGCATCCCAGAAGCTCATCGCCCTCGAAGATTGTGGGCAGGAAGAGATAAGGCGTTTCGTTGATGAGGGCGGCAGCTATCTGGGAATCTGCGGGGGTGCGGGCATGGCCACGGAAGACGGTATGGGTCTTCTTCCTGTCCGGCGGAAGCCCACGACGGAAAGAGTTCCCAGCGTGAGCGGCCCCATGCGACTTTCCTTGGCCGGTCACAGCATCTGGCAGGGGATTGATACGCCCATCTTTTTTGCATGGTGGCCTTCGCAGTTCCGGGTCGCCCATCAACGGGTTAGCGTGCTTGCCTCCTATGAAGAAGTGCTGCCGGATGCCTTCAGCTCCGATATTCCAATGGCCGACGGGCGGGTTACGGGCTGGCCGGCCCTGGAGGCGCGCTACGGAATTCTTCTCGACCCGGCGCGTCTGCATGGTGAGCCCGCCGTCCTGGAGGGGCAATTTGGCCGAGGCAATGTGTTTCTATCGCTCATTCATTTTGATACGCCTGGAGACCGAAACGGCGCTGTCGTATTGAGAACCCTCTGGGACTATCTGGCATCGGGTTGGTCTTCAGAATCTCCCGCAAGAAAGGTTCGTCCGCGAAGGCGGCCCCTTCCGGACTCAGCGGAATTTCGTGACATCATCGACGGGATTAAGTCGGCAGTTGCGGATCTGATCTCTACAGGCTCAAGACATTTTCTCTGGTATTGGCGAAGCCCCCTGCTTCTCCAGTGGCGCCGGGGAGTGCGGGGACTGGAATACGGCACGCTCGCAGTGATGACGGAAGAAATCCTGAAATACTTAAGCGGCATTGACGGCGGGCAGACACGTGCCGCATCGCTGGATTTTTTGCGCGCGAGAGAGGCAATTTCGGAAATCCGTGATCAACTTCTTCCCTTCGTAGAGAAGGCGAAGCACCTCTTGATAAGGGAGAGGTTCTATTTGAATACGGCCCCCCTCTCGCCTCTGGAGTGCGCCGATCCCGAGATAAACCGCCTCAGGCTGGAGCTCTTCGGATCCGCCATGAGTCACGGCGGAGATTTCAAACGGCTTATCGACACTGTCGACCGTCTTCTATTTGATCTCATCAGGAACGAATAGTCTTAAATCGGTCGGGCCTTCATTAAAGACAAAAGAGGCTGGCCTATCTCTAAGCCAACCTCTTTATATCAATTATGGTGCCGAGGCCGGGACTTGAAAGCAAAAAAAGTGACTTAAACCAAATGTCGATGTCTCCTGCTTTTCCTTAAATTATGCTTTATATTTCATTAGTTATGAGTGCGTTTGATAAATTCATTAAGTTCAGTATATTCATCTAACATCAACGAAAAACGACCCAAAATGAACCCAAGGCTATTCTTTGCTATCAAAACTCAACGCCTTGAAGGCATCTTTCGGACAACCATACTTCAAATACGACATCGGTGATTCATTCAGATGAAATGAAAAGGCGATTGTTGACATTCAATGAGATAGACCTTCGCCTGAAATATAAGATCATTCATTGATCCCATGACTCTCCGCTCCGTTATCTTAGAGAATGATATTTCATTGGCGAGAGGTTCAATGTATTTTTCAAATATGGATTTACTACCGTCGGCGGCCATGAATTGTTTTATGTAGGTCAGGACTCCCTTAATAAAATTCTTTTCATTGCTCATGCCACGCCCATACATAATCATGGAATACAAAGACGCGGTGTTGGTCAGGATGATATATTGAATACGTTGTGCTGTGAATAGATGGGCGCTCCAGTCTGCATATGGATTCCCTTCCTGCGAAATGATGTGCAGTTGCGTGATTCTGAGTTTCTTTGAGAGTCTTTGTGTGAGTCGGAGTATCATCTTTCCGTGATCTTTCTTGATCCTATCTCCAACCCTTCTCTTTTATCTTAAAGAGCTGATCCACCGATATGAAGTGAATCAGGGTTTTTTCATAACGACGCTGATAAGGGGATTTAATATTGGGACTCAGCACATAATTTTTCCCCTCAGGATAGAACGATCGAAATACCATAATATTGGCAGGATCAAAGTGATCGGGATTGATTTTGCACTCAATGGCATCTGCCTGTTGCCCCTTGTCTCTAACCACAAAGTCCACCTCGCGTCCGGATTTGTCTCGCCAGTAAAGCACATTGTGATCGTCGACTAGTGTTCGCAGCATNNACAAACGTTACGAACCCGGTATCAAAGGCGTAGCATTTCGGTCTGCGCGTAATTTCGCGGCGGCCCCCTCCCTGAAACGGAGGAAGTAAGAATACCGCATGGGCAATGCTCATAGCTTCTACATGAGCCTTTACTGTATGCCTGCTCAATTCACTCAAATGAGCCAGATTGGTGTAATCAATTAGACTACCGCTTTGTCTGAACAACAAGTGCAACAACTTCATGAAGCCGGTCCGGTTGCGGATGCTGAAAAGCTCCTGAATGTCCCGGGCATAAAAACTATCCATCCATTCCGAAAAAAAGGCGGCATGCTTCGTATCCGAAAGCAAGGGTTCCGGCAGTCCTCCATGAAGCAATCGCCGGTCCAGTTCCTTTATGTTGAAGTAGTCTATGCATTCGCTCCAGAGCACCGGCGGCAAATAGATCATGTGCTTTCGCCCCGTCAGGCTATCGCGAAATTTCTTCGTAGCCGCCAAGGTGGAAGAGCCTGTTGCAAGCACTTTCAAGTGCGGATAGGCATCTGCTGCAATTTTCAATAGACGGCTCGGATCCTCTAAACGGTGGATTTCATCAAAGATAACAATGGACCCTTTATCGAGGCTGTCGTAGAAAGGTTCCGGATCGACTAATCGGCGCACCACTGAGGGCAGATCGCAATTTTGATAGACTGCTTTGGGAAACATCCGGGCTATGGTTGTCTTCCCTACCCTGCGTACTCCCGATAGCCACACAATCGGTCGCTTTTCCCAAGCCTCTTGAATCCGTTTTATCCAAAACGTTCGCTCAATCATGGGAACTGTATTTACCATTTAGACGTCTAAATGTCAAGTATAAGTGCATTAACAAAAGACATAGAACATGTTTAAGCCTGGGCAAGGTCATCATGGCTTTGCCTTTTTTGGTCCAGCTTTCTCGTTGTAAGGTGGAAATTTGGCTTTGGATGCGACTTACTGGATGAAAGATGCACAAGTCCGGACAGGTATTTTCCGGTCATGTCTCATGCAGAAACCTTCTATCAATAGAAGTGAGATTTCAGGAGATAGAAAAGCTTTCAAGGGGTTATCAATAGATATTTTCTTGACTTTTCAACTCATTAGGGCCAAAAAATATACTTGGATAAGGCATTGTCAATCGGTTAACAAATAATTTGAACCCTCTTTTAGAAGTGTGATGCCATGGAGAAATTATTGAAACCCTGCTTCTGAAAAGAGGCTGGGTTTTGTGTTTTAATCATCCCTTTTAATGGTGACTTTATGAAAGATGATAATAAGACAAAGAAGCAGCTCGAACTTGAACTGACGGAATTGCGCTCGCAAAATGCCGCGCTGGAAAAATCAACAACCTGGATTATATCGTGTGAGCTTGCGGCCGAGGAGGCCCGTCGCTATGCCGAAAGTATTGTGGAAACCATTAGAGAGCCCCTTTTGGTCCTGGATGCGGACATGAAGATAATCTCGGCGAACCGCAACTTTTACAGAACCTTTAAAGTAACTCCCGGTGAGACGATCGGAACTTTCATCTATGACCTTGGAAACAAACAATGGGACATCCCCAAACTCAGGGAGCTGCTTGAAGAAATCCTTCCTGAAAAACAAGCGTTCGACGACTTCGAAGTTGCTCATGATTTCCAGGACATCGGTCATAAAATCATGCTGCTCAATGCCCATGAACTATATCGGAAAGACATCGGCGCAAAGATGATCCTGCTCGCCATTGAGGACATAACCGAGCGCAAGCGACTGGAAAGCTTATTAACGGAGTCAGAAGAGCGCTACAGGCGTCTTTTTGAGACCGCAGACGACGGGATAGTGCTTCTCGAAAAAAGCGAAGGGAATATAACCCATGTTAATCCAGCCGTCACGGCAATGTTGGGCTATTCCAAAGAGGAGTGCATAGGGAACAAGCTTCAGGATATCGGTCTCTCGCATGATATGGGTAATTTTCACGAGATAATGCATACATTGGACAGGAGCGGCATTATTTATTACGATGATGTTCCGATAAATACTAAGGCCGGGCAAACTTTTTATGTTGATATATATCTGGTCGACAGGGCAAGGTTAGTTCAATGTAATATCCGCGACATCACCGGGCGCAAGCAGGCAGAAGAGGCTTTGAGGAAAAGTGAGAGCGAATTGAAGTCAAAAGCTGAAAACCTTGAAGAAGTCAATTCGGCATTGAACGTATTACTGAAACGTGTAGAGGAAGGAAGAATAGACCTTGAGGAAAAGATTTTGTCTAATATCAGGGAACTTGTTTTACCCTACATTGATAGATTGAAGAAGACACAATTATCTGATCATCAAGCCTCTTACTTAATTGTTATTGAAACAAATCTTGACAAAATCGCCTCTTCCTTCCTCTATCACTTGAAAATGAGATATTTAAATCTTACTCACAGGGAGATTCAAATTGCTTCTCTTGTTAAGGAAGGAAAATCCACTAAAGAGATCGCCAAGTTGTTAAATATAGCTTTAAAAACTGTGGTATTCCATAGAAATAGTCTTAGAAATAAACTTGGTTTAAAGAATCAAAAAGCCAACCTTCGAGCCCACCTATTAACCGTCACATAAGATCAAATTATTACCTGAATTGACCCAGTAATAATTAGGTGTTGCCTTTGCCAAAATTTAACCGGACATTTATATAAAACATTAGTTCATGGACAGTCCCCCATCTATGATGGCCTCAATACAATAAAATAAATAAGCAAACATGACAAAAAAGTATCCGGGTCAAAGCAGACTGATGGTCTCCGAAAGCAGGCGGAAAAAAGAAGCCGCAAGTCAGTAGATAGCACCGTGGAGATGTCTGCTCCCGAAATCCAGAAACTCCTTCACGAGTTGAATGTTCATCAGATAGAGCTCGAGATGCAGAATGAGGCATTGCGAAAGTCGCAGGCGGAGACTGCTGAATCACAGTACAAGTATAGCGATCTTTATGACTTTGCCCCCGTCGGGTATTTCACCTTCGATAGAAAGGGACATATCATCGAGGCGAATGTCACAGGCGCGTCCCTACTGGGCGCGGAGAAGCGATCTCTTGCCAAGCAGCCTTTCCAGCGCTTTATCGTATTCAGGCACTTGGGCATCTTCCAGTCTCACCTTCAAAAGGCCCATGAAACGCGAAGCAAACAGACCTGTAAACTGAAGCTCACAGGGAAGGACGGCACTCCGTTCGACGCGCTGATCGACACCATAACCGTATACAATGCAGAAGGTGAATTTGATCACTACCGGTCTTCAGTCACAGACATCACCGAGATTACGAGGGCAGAGGCGCTCAGCGTGAGCGAGATAAAATACCGCGGTCTCTACGAATCAACGAGAGATGGGATGGTCATGACCGATACGGAAGGCCATATTCTGGAATCCAACCGCGCTTATTTAGATATGCTCGGCTATACAGAGGAAGAAATAAGGAGCCTTACTTCACGCCAGATGACGCCGGCAAAATGGCACGATATCCAAGAAAAATATAATTGAGAGTGATCCTCCCCCAGCAGG
>PLMX01000111.1 GCA_003142635.1 Syntrophaceae bacterium
CAATGTTTACGCGGCCTACAGACTGCATTTTTCAGGACGGACTAATTAGAGGGATATCTCTTTTTCTAATTTCATCTCAAGTCTATGCATAGTGCGTAGTGGATAACATGCATGGTGCGGTTACAAACGATATTTGCCGTTTAATAATATATGGAGGTGAAACACTTCTCGACGATGCAAATGCGTGGCTTGAGTCGATGCGTCATCTCAAATCCTGAATAGGGCGACCGACCATCCCTCAGTTTCTATAAACTGTGATCTTGGCCTTGTCCCTCAGCTTTTTTAGAACTGCTTCAAAGGTTTCCTGCTGTCTTTGTTGCGCAAGAAAGGCCGAAATATTTGCTTTCATCTTGTCATCAAGGGCAACCGCCTTGGAAGCATGACGCTCCAGCACTTGAATTATGTGGAAACCATATTCGGTCTCCACGACCGGCCCTATGGCATTGACCTCCTGCGAGAACGCAGCATTCTCAAATTGCTTCACCATTTCGCCCCGCGAGAATACACCAAGATCTCCGCCGGTTTCCTTGCTGGGACAGTCAGAATTATTTTTCGCCATTTCCGCAAAATTCGCTCCTGCGAGCAACTGTCTACGCAGGTCCTCCGCCTTTGCCTTCTTTTCCGCCTTGATCTTATCATCGTCTCCTGCCGCTTTTGCTATCAGGATATGTCTGACATGCACGGCCTCAGACATCTTGAATTTGTCTCTGTTCTTTTGATAGAATTCATTTATTTCCTTATCCGTCGGTTTGGATTTACCCGACATCTGCATCATTACGAGCTTAGCGATCTTTATCCTGAAGCGCAGATCTTCCTGCATCTCTGCCTTGGTGATCTTATTCTTCTTCATGAGATCCTCAATAGTCGTGCCTTTAGGAAGATCATTCTTCACCTGCTCTTCAGCCTCCTTGAGCTCCGCATCGCCAGCGCTGATGTTCAATCTCTTTATCTCGTTTGTCAGGAGTGTCTTTGCAGTAAAGTCGCTGAGGACCTGCCTGCGCGCATTCTCCTTCGCCTGCTCGAGACGGCCGGCAGGCACCTGCTTCTTCATTACAGACATTATTCTCTTGATTTCTGTATCGACTTGACCCTGGGTAAGCTTTGAGCCATCCACGTCTATGACAACCGCAGATCCTCCCGTTGGTGTAACGCCCGGCGCAGGAGGGTTTGGAGAAACGTTTTCCTCAGACGGCGGCGCCTCCGGCTTTTGAACTTCGGCTTGTGTGCTTGCCTGTTTTTCATCTTTCGATCCGCAGCCACCAAGTGCAAGTATGACAAGGGAGAAAAGGATAACCAGGGTGCGGATATATTTCTTGTCTCTCATCGTAGTCCTCCACTGTTGAATAACATTATCTGCATTTGAACCTTCAACCCCACCCTCGGCTGAAGATGTCCGCAAAGCAGACAACTTTTTTATTCTATCCCCTTATCGAGACAAATGCACGTTTTATTTCATCAGCCCGTCTATGACCTCTGCCGCTTTCCCGTAATCATCGCCGTTGATCCAGTGAATTGCAGTGCCTTTTTTCTCCATGCGCCTGAACCACGTTTCCTGCCTCTTTGCAAATTGATGAATGCGGGTATTGAGCTTTTGAAGCATTTCACTATAGGTCATCACGCCCCTGAGATAGAGTCCGATATAACGGTATTCAAGACCGAAAAAGTCCAGCTTTTCCCATCCTATGCCGGACCGATGCAGCCGTTCCACTTCTTCTATCATGCCGGTCTTAAGCCTCTCATGAAGGCGATCCGTAATCCTCTCCCGTAATTCGGAACGTTCCCAGCGGAGACCGAGAACCAACGCAACTACCGAGCGAGAATGAGATTCGTGATTACTATAAGCGTTTGTGAACTCCATGATTTCTATGGCGCGCAGCAGGCGTTTCCGGTCCAGGAGATCCGTAGTATTGTGGACCGCAGGGCTGAGCTTGCTAAGCCGGTTTCTCAATTCCTTCATCCCTTGTTTTTCGAGTTCATGCCTTAGGGACGGATTTTCCGGAACAGGTAACAACCTGTATCCTTCTATTGCCGCTTCAATGTACAGACCGGTTCCACCGACCATGATCGGAACTATGCCTCTCGACAAAATGTCGGTGAAGACGCGCGAAAAATTCGTCTGATAATCGAAGACGCTGAATTCATAGTCCGGGTCTACAATATCTATAAGGTGATATGGAACAGCCAACCCATCGACCACATATTCCCTGAGGTCTTTGCCTGTTCCAATGTCCATACCCCGGTAAACCTGCCGTGAGTCTGCCGATATTATCTCCGAGCCCCTATCCCCTGCCAGGCGGGCGGCCACCCGCGTCTTGCCGGAAGCAGTAGGCCCCAATATGACAATCAAATTGAAATGCATTTATTCATAACCCCGTAACTTGCAAATATGGTTCTCTCGTGCCTATACTACGTTGACGCGAACTCGTATATGCGAAACACCTTTCTATATTACTATGCGGCTAAGAATGCGGAGATTTGCAGACCGTTTGTCAACAGACTTGTCTCTCCATGCCTGCAGAATTCAGGCTCACCGGGCAATTCTCCGCTCCTCCGTGATCGGTCCCGATGCATTTCCAAAAATCGTATAACACATGACGCCTCGCATTCCCAGATGGACGCATGAAGAACAATACTCTTGACCTCGCTAAAGGTCCTATTCTGCCGCTGCTTCTGAAGATGAGCTGGCCCTCCATAGCCGCAATGTTTGCGATGGCCCTCTACAATCTTGTCGATACTTTCTGGCTCACACGGTTTGACCCCCGCGCTGTTGCTGCATTAACCGTGTGCTTCCCCATTCAAATAATATTTGGTGCCATCGGCGTTGGTACGGGTGTCGGCGCCGGTTCGTTTGCCGCGCGCATGTTCGGCGCCGGACAGCATGCGAAGGCCAGTCAAACCGCCGGCCAGGGAGTACTTCTTTCCTTCTTGCTCGGCTTGGTCATCATCATAATTACGCTTGCTTATCAGGATAAAATACTGGAAATTTTCGGCGCCACCGGAGATATTCTTCCCCTGTCGAAACAATACCTCACCGCTGTCGTATTTGGTTCACCCTTTTTGCTGTTCCTCATGATTTCCAATAACCTGCTTAGAGCGGAGGGAAATCCCAAGGCATCGATGTACGTCATACTCGTCATGTCATCGACCGGCGCGATCCTCGATCCTTTTCTCATCTTTGGCCTTGGCTTGTTCCCCACACTCGGCATTCTGGGTGCTGCAATTTCGACCATCGTTTCATATTTTCTGGCGAGCCTTCTCTCCCTCTATTATCTGAGATTGAATGCGTCCAGGTATAATCTAAGCTGGTCGCACATGAGTCCGAATTTCTCCATAATAGCCTCTATCTATCAGACGGGATTCCCTTCAGTCATAATAAATTTCGTCTTCAGCCTCGTCATGATAATTTACAACCATGTCCTGGGAGCCTTCGGACCCATGGCTATTGCAGCCCTTGGTCTGTGTTTCCGGATCAATCAGCTTGTTATAATGGTATTGTTTGGTATGGGACACGGCATAATGCCGATGGTTGGCTTCAGCGAAGGCGCCGGACTCCATAAACGTCTCATGGAAACGGTTAATGTTGCCGTCAAAATATCTGTCCTCTTTTCGGTGACGGCCTTTGTGGTTCTCGAGGTACTTGCCTACCCTATTCTCCTTCTTTTCACGAATGACCGCGAACTCTTGGACATAGCTGTTCCTGCCGTGAGGATATTTGCCACCATGCTCCTCTTGGTCGGTCCTAATCTTGTGTGGATCAATATGTTTATCGGCTTGGGCAAGGGTTTAACATCCATGCTGCTTTTGATGACGCGTGACACCCTGCTTCTTATACCGATGCTTATTTTTCTTCCGGCGGCCTTTGGCTTGACGGGCGTATGGGCGGCGCAACCCATCTCGAATCTGGTTGCTTTTTTTATCATTTTATTCTGGAAGAAAAGGGAATTCCGCATGATTGAAGAAAAGATTTGACGCCATTTATGCGCCCCCATGGCATGCCACGAAGTGTCCGCCGCCCCTGTCTATCAATTCCGGCTCGTCCTTCTCACATACCTCAACCCGAACGGGACACCGGGGATGGAATGGACATTTTCCCTGACCATTGGTCGCACCTGCTATCTCTCTCTCCCGTATCACCCGCTCCTTCTTTCTTCCGGGATCAGGCGCGGGCACTGCTGACAGAAGTTCCACGGTGTAAGGGTGCAGAGGATGCTCATAGAGTTCGCGGTTCTCTGCAAGTTCGACGATTCTACCGAAATGCATTACCGCAATCCTGTCGCTCACATGCCGTACCACACTAAGATCGTGCGAAATAAATATGTAGGTCAAATTAAATTCTTTCTGCAGCTCTTTGAGAAGATTCAAGATCTGAGCCTGGATCGACACATCGAGCGCCGAAACCGGCTCATCGGCAACGATCAATTGTGGTTTGAGAATAATGGCCCTGGCGATGCCGATACGCTGTCTCTGACCGCCGCTGAATTCATGAGGATATCGATCCTTCTGTTCCTTTGTCAACCCGACGATATCCATAATGCGTGCGGTCTCAAGTGCCCTTCCCTCTCGATCATACATTTGATTGATCAGGAGAGGCTCCCCGATGGTGCTCCCCGCGGTTCTTCGGGGATTCAGGGATGCATATGGATCCTGAAATATAATCTGAACCTTCCTGCGGTAGCCTTTCAGATCCTTCCCGGATAATTTGAAGATGTCTTCACCTTCAAAAAAAATCCTGCCCGCCGTAGGCAGATCGAGCCTCATGATCAGCCGTGCGAGCGTGGATTTCCCGCAACCGCTCTCTCCCACAAGCCCGAGCGTTTCGCCGCTGTATACTTGGAGGGACACACCGTCAACAGCCTTGACCGAGGCCTGTTCTTTCGCGAGAAGTTCGGCTCGGGCGCCATAGTATTTTTTTATTCCCTGAATATCGACCAGGATCATCGTCATTATTTTTCATAAAGCCAGCAGTGTACTCTGTGCTTCGGCATATATTCCTTCAATTGCGGCTCCTCCTCCCTGCAAATTTGCATTTTATGGGCACATCTGTCTTGAAAAGTACATCCCTTGGGAAGATCATCAAGACTCGGAACAGCGCCGGGTATCACTTTCAGATGTACGTCTCGTCCCCAAGGAGCGTCCATTTTCGGAATCGATTCCATGAGACCCACTGTATACGGGTGGAGCGGTGTCGCGAAGAGGTTCTCGACAGAGGCGTATTCAACAATCTGTCCGGTATACATCACGGCCACATGCTCCGCAGCTTCGGCTATCACGCCGAGATCATGGGTAATCAGAATCACCGACGTTCCTATATCGTGTTTCAGTCTTCCTATCAGTTCCAGAATCTGCGCCTGGATGGTCACATCGAGGGCCGTTGTCGGTTCATCCGCAAGCATAAGCTTGGGACCGCAGCATAAGGCCATGGCTATCATGACCCTCTGGCGCATGCCGCCGCTCATCTGATGGGGGTAATTCCTGATGGCTGTGCCGGGCGAAGGCATACCCACAAGCGAGAGCATTTCCATGGCACGGGCCATGGCCTCTTTCTGTCCAAGCCCCAAATGGAGCGCTATAATCTCCGTGATCTGATCGCCGATACGTAAGACAGGATTCAGTGACGTCATCGGCTCCTGGAAAACCATGGAGATATCCTTGCCCCTGATCTTCCGCATCTCTGCGCTATCGAGACTTAAGAGATCCACGCCGTTAAAGAAGACATTACCGGAGACGATCTTGCCGGGCGGGCTTGGTATCAAACGCATAATACTGAGAGCAAGTACCGTTTTTCCGCAACCGGATTCGCCGACGACCCCCAGTGTGTCCCCTTCATCTATCGAAAGGTCGACACGATCAACAGCCTTTATTACACCGAAGTCCGTATGGAAATGGGTGCTGAGGTTTTTGATTTCAAGAAGCATCCCCATAGACCGTCAACTCTTGCTCCGTTTCTGCCGGTCTTTCAGAAATTGCACCATCAAACGGACACCAACGCCGGAAGCCCCTTTGGGGATATACGGTTTGTCCTTCGTAAGCCATGCCGGACCTGCTATATCTAAGTGCACCCACGGGTAGTTGCCTACGAACTTGCTCAAAAATGCAGCGGCCGTTATGGCCCCGCCGGGTCTGCCGCCATGATTTTTGTAATCCGCAACATCACTCTTTATCATTTCGTGATAATCCTCCCACAGGGGGAGTTCCCACACCTTCTCGTCTGTGGCATCTGCTGCGCGCCGGATATTCTGCTTCAGCGCTTCATCCGTGCCCATCATCCCCGTCACGTCCTCGCCTAAGGCGATGACGCAGGCGCCAGTCAATGTGGCAAGATCAATAATAGCCGCAGGCTTGAATCTTCCGGCATACGTCAGTGCGTCGGCCAGGATCAGGCGGCCTTCTGCGTCAGTGCTTAGCACTTCAATAGTCTGACCCGACAATGATTTTAAAATATCGCCTGGCTTATACGCCCGTCCGCCAGGGAGGTTTTCCGTAGCGGGTATCAGGCCAACAGCATTGACTTTGAGACGTAAATCGGCCGCTGCCATTATGGCGCCCATTACCGCGGCGCCCCCTGCCATGTCCGATTTCATCTCCTCCATCTTCTCCGACGGTTTTATTGATATGCCTCCACTATCGAAGGTCAATCCCTTGCCGACAAGAGCTACGGGGGGCTCAGACTTACTTCCCCCCCGGTATTCCAGGATGATGAACTTCGCCGGCTCCGCGCTTCCCCTGGCCACGCCCAAAAAAGCGCTCATGCCGATTTTATGCATCTCCTTCTCTTCAAGCACCTTCAGTTTGACATTCCTTCTCTTAGCGATCTTACGCGCTTCACGAGCCATATCCGAAGGCGTCATTTCATTTCCCGGAGCGGAGACCATATCCCTCGCGAAGGATACTGCAGATGACACAATCTCTGCCTCCTTCGCTGCAGCTCTTACAATATTATACGCCTTCTCTTTTTCCTCGATTATTGTAAATGTCTTCACCGCCTTTATCTTATCTCTGTCGATCGTCTTAAAGGACGTATATTGATAAAGGCCGAGCGAGACGCCCTCTACTACGGCCCTCACTATTTCATCGAGCGGTTTATTGAGAAATATGAAATCCGGCGATGTGGAGATCTCTTTAATCTTGAGTGATCTTACGTACCGCGCCGCCGTCGCGAAGGCGCCTCTCAATCTATCCGTCGTAAAATCCGCTTTCTTACCGACACCCACGAGGACAATTCGTTTTGCGGGTATGATTCCCCCTGTATATGTCACGGATAGCTGAAGATACCTGCCTTCAAAATCGCCCGTGCCGATAATGTCTTTTATCAGTCCACCAGTCTTCTTATCGAGAAGCCGCACTTTGCCTTGCAGCCCTTCTCCACCTTCAAAGCATGGTACAATCACCGCCTCTGTCCTGAACCCGGTGATCACGCCTCTCTTAACAACAATTTTCATTCCCCCTCCTGACTACGGAAAATCAGCCACTCACAGATGGAAATTTCCCGACTTGAAAACTAAATTCAAATCCTATTTGCCGGGACGAATCCCCGTTATACACGCGGAAATAGCCTTTGCCGCCATTACCCCGCTGGCCGCTGCCTGCAATAAGCCCCTCGTAATTCCGGCTCCGTCGCCTATGGCAAAAAGGTTCTTTACCCTTGTTTCCATTTCCGGCGATACTTCTATACGATTCGAATAAAATTTAACCTCCACTCCATACAGCAGGGTATGCCGCGAAAAAACACCAGGGGCAAGTCTATCGAGGGCCTGCAGCATCTCGATGATGCTCTGCAGGTGACGATACGGAAATACGAAACTCAGGTCGCCCGGTGTAGCCTTAAGGAGTGTAGGTCTTGTTACGCAGTGGTCGATGCGCTCCCGCGTGGATCGCCTTCCGGCAAGCAGGTCTCCCAGCCTCTGAATTATCGCCCCGCCGCCCAACAGATTTGCCAGTCTCGCAATGTAGCGGCCGTATGCGATGGGGTCACGAAATGGCTCCGTAAAGGTACTGCTTACGAGAATGGCAAAATTGCTGTTGTCACTCTTTCTTCTCGCATAGCTGTGACCATTTACGGTAGTGATGCCCTCGCTTTCCTCAATTACAACCTCGCCGTACGGGTTCATGCAAAAGGTGCGCACCTTGTCATCGAATGTCTTTGAATAGAAAATCAGCTTGGGCTCATAGGTGACGTCAGTAATCCTTTTGAGAATCGTCGCCGGCAGCTCCACACGGACGCCGATGTCTACGGGACTCGTCATTGTTGTAAGTCCCAATGCATCTGCCTCTCCCTTCATCCAGTTGGCGCCCACCCTGCCGGGGGCAACGACAACGAAATCACTCTTTATCACCTCGCCACCGGCGAGTTTCACGCCTCTGATCGCTCCATCTTCTTCAAGCAACGATTGCACCTGGCTGCGTGTCCTGATCTCGGCCTTTCCGTCAAGGACTTTTCTCATGTTATTTAAGATAAGCTTGCAGTTTTCCGTGCCTATATGGCGGATAACCGTAGGAATAAATTCGAGACCCGCCGCGCGGGCTTGATCCGCAATTTCCTCGACCGAAATCGCTGAATCGCCGAAGATGCGGTTCGGTGCGCCATATTTGACGAAGATCCCGTCCGTACTACGCAACAGATCTATTAATGCGCTCTTGTCGAGAAACTCGGACAGGTACCCCTNNCGATGAGCTCGCGCAGGCGATCCTTGGGCACGAAGTTGTCGAGCCAGCCGCCGACTTCGGTGGTGAGCGTGAGCTTGCCGTCGCTGAAGGCGCCGGCGCCTCCCCATCCGCAGAGCACGTCTCTTACGGCACCCCGTTCACGTCTTTCGAGGTCGTTGCCCTGGTCAAGGAGGACTACGCCATCGATGCCGCTTTCCATAAGGGTCAGCGCCGTAAATATACCCGCCGGCCCGCAGCCGACTATTATAACCCGGTAGTCCATATATCCAAAAGTGTGGCCGTTCTTCCAGTATTTACTTTGATGAAGAATGTCATATTTTTTCTCTTAAATCAAGCTCCCTGCATGGCGGCTCGGCCATTCTACATCCAAATTACGCTTTCTCAAGATGAAAAAATAGTGTATAAATACTTACAGTGTCTTTCACAAAATCAAATCACAAATTATCGAGGCAGCGATGAAAAAACGAATACTGGTCACAGGGCGTCTCCCGCAAGATATCATGACGGGCCTCGCGAAGAAATATGAGGCGGATATAAATATTGAAGACAAGCCCTTCGCGAGGGAAAAATTTCTTGAGGGGATCAGGGATAAAGAGGGCCTTCTCTCCATGATAACGGATACTGTCGA
>PLMX01000171.1 GCA_003142635.1 Syntrophaceae bacterium
AATATTAAGCAGACGCGTATGATTTATCCGCTATAGATGCACACTTTGAATGGTGTTAGTAAACGCTGGGGGCAAATCTTTGATCTTGACGTTTTAAGATTACCACCGTCAGCCCTAGCTCTCAGTAACGCGGCAAGAGAATTTTTTTTGCCTTAGGCCGATGCTGAGGCGCCCTATGTATTGAATTTGCGGAATAGATGATGTGCCGCAAGCACCGGATGTTTGAATGTCATCCTCGGCCCTGCAAATCGCATTACTTCTTTTATCTGAGATCGTATGTCCGGCTTGAAACAGTGAATTGTGCATTCGGCGCAAACGGGCTTATTCACTCCGAATGTGCATCTTCTTATCCTGTTTTCAGCATAATCGGATAATTCTTTGCATCCTTCACAAAGTTCGTCTCTGCCATGATGATGTTTGCAAAACATCTCCACCATTATGCGAGTCGTCTTAATTTCTCTCTCCAAATTCTTCCCCATAGATAGGAAGAGGTCACATTCATGATGTCACCCCGCATTCCTTCTTAACAATTCACTGAGTTTCTACACTACGGAAGGCGGCATATTCTTGAAGACGCGCCCGTCAGGCGAGTACTCGACGATCTCGCCGTCTTCCTCGATCATGACGGTGAGAATGGCATCGACTTTTTTCTTCTTCGTGCAGGAGATAATTTCCTGTATCGTCTTGTGGCGGGAGATCTCCTCAATTGTCACGAGAGTGGGAACCACCATGTCAAATTCTCTCCTGCGGAAACCTTCGAGGATTTTTTTCGGTGTAAGCCAGACGTGCCTCGTCAGTTCAATGCCGTCGTGGAGGGCCTCCTGGTTTACCGGCGCCTCGGCAACAAAGAACCTGACGTCATAACGGTGGGGCAGGAATTCGGGGGTGATCCAGTGTGAAAAATAGTGAAGACGATCTGCGGCGAGCGTCAGTCCTTCCGTCAGGAGTATGGTTTGAAAGTTGATTTCACCAATCTGTATTTTTTTGCGATAAGAGCGGAAGCGGCTCCGGACATCTTCCGAATCGAAGGACATCAATTTCTTGTCGCCATGATAGGCCATAAGCAGGCCGACTTCTTCGAATGTCTCCCGGATGCCTGCCACCCAGGCGCCGATGGCTTTTCCCGGCGACGACATATTGTGCATGATGGCCTGCGCCTTCTTCGCATCCATGCCAGTGCAGAGGCTCTCTATATCCGGCGAATAATCTTCCTGATCGAGACAGCCTCCGGGGAACACATAGGAGCCGGGCACGAATTTGCTGTCCATGTGCCTTAAGACCATGAGGACCTCAAATCCTTCCGGGTCTCCCGGTGCTTGACGGAGGATGATTACCGTTGCGGCGTTTTTCGGTTTAACGGCCATATTTCTAAGCTCTTGCGATAGTAATATTTTGCAAATCGTCTGAGACGATGTGACTACAGGGCATCACAAGCGCAGGCGCGCAGAAAACGTCTACGATTTATCTTCTTTGTTACATTAGAGGAATCATGCCTGTTTGTAAACCTCTTTATCACAGAAGGATGCCATGTTCGCAAGATGCACAAATGAACTCTTCTTGACTGGGGGTGTATATGTAATATACGTTGATTATTAATCCGAAGAAGCGCAAAGGAGATGAACATGTCGGAAAATTTTGAACATGCAAACTGTTTTGGAAGACGCTCAGGGATCTTTCTTTTAGCCTTGTGCATGGCATTTCTCACAGCCACACCTGCCTGGTGCGATCCGCCCCATATGATCGATCCGCCTTCTTCATCGTCGATGATTGCGCTGATTAAGACCACGGGTCCTTTGGATTTCTGCGGAGAGCCTGTGCCGCTTGATAATCCTGAAGTCCGGGAGCGACTGGAAAAAGAATTTCTGGTTAGTCTCTGGAATCGTCCCCAGGTTATCCTCTGGATGAAACGCTCCGGACGCTACATGCCCTATATCGAAGAAATGCTGAAACAAAATAATATGCCCATGGACCTTAAATATGTGGCTGTCATAGAAAGTTCGCTTACGTTCCATATGAGTTCCTCAAAGGGAGCGAAGGGCAGCTGGCAGTTTATGGAGGAAACGGGGAAAAAGTACGGCCTTAAAGTTGACTCCGACGTGGACGAACGGAGAAATTTTCTTTCCTCTACCAGGGCCGCCGTCAATTATCTGAAAAAACTTCATGAGAAATTCGGGTCGTGGACGCTTGCCGCTGCCGCCTATAATATGGGTGAAGAAGGCCTGAAGACGGAAATGCTCCTTCAGAAAACGAACAATTTTTATTATCTGTATCTCCCCACGGAGACGCAGCAATATATACTCCGGGCGGTTTCTGCAAAGGAGATACTGTCCAATCCTGAAAGATATGGATTCAAGTTGTCGAAGGAGGATATCTATCCGCCCCTGCAGTTTGAGCGCGTGGAGCTTGTATGTGATCAGGAAGCGCCTATTTATCTGGTTGCCGAGGCTGCGAAGACGTACTACAAGGTGATCAAGGATCTGAACCCGGAAATCAAAGGGCATTATCTGCCCAAAGGGAAATGTGACATCCTGGTTCCGAAGGGCGCCGCTGCCGGGTTTCAGGCGCGGTATGAAGATCTCGTGAAGAAATGGCAGGGAGAGCGCAAAGAACATGTCTACGTTGTCCAGAAGGGGGAGAACCTTTCCTCAATAGCCGCCGATTTTGGCGTGCCGCTCCCGGCCTTGCTCATCTGGAACCATTTCGGATCCAAGAAGCAGGTGAAACCGGGTGATCGGCTGCTGATTTTTCCCGAGGAGAAAAAACAAGATAAATAATCATAAAACCCGGTCGGTGCCTTGACAATTTCGATTTAGTGACTATTAATTATATGACCCTCCTAAAAAGTCAGGTTTCGTCTCTGTTTGTCATTCCCGCGAAAGCGGGAATCAGGTAATATTATAGTTCTGGACTATTGCCTCTGCGGGAGTGACATGGTTTCTGACTTTTTACGAGTTTATCAACTATAACACTTATCATTATCTGAGGAGGTCAGGAAATCATGAAATTCAAACCATTAAATGATTACGTGCTGGTTACCAATGTGAAAGCCGAAGAAAAAACGTCAGGCGGCCTTATCATTCCCGATGCGGCAAAAGAAAAGCCGCAGGAAGGAAAGGTAATCGCTGCGGGCCCCGGCAGACGGGATCGTGACGGCAATCGCATCGCCATGGAAGTGAAGGCGGGAGACAAGATATTATTCGGCAAGTTTGCCGGAACGGAGATCAAGATAGACGGCGTTGAGCAGGTCATTATGAAGGAAGACGATATATTTGCCATTATTGGCTGATGAAAGGAGGGTATGAGTATGGCGGCGAAAGAAATCAAATATGACGCGGTCGCCCGTGCAAGGATTATGAAAGGCGTGGAGACCCTGGCCGGCGCTGTAAAGGTGACGCTGGGGCCGAAGGGACGGAATGTTGTCATCGCAAAATCCTGGGGCGCTCCGACAATCACTAAAGACGGAGTTACTGTGGCGAAGGAGATCGAACTGGAAGATAAATTTGAGAACATGGGTGCGCAGATGGTGAAAGAGGTGGCCTCCAAGACCTCCGATGTGGCCGGAGACGGCACCACTACTGCCACCATTCTGGCCGAAGCCATATACCGTGAAGGATCGAAACTCGTGGCCGCCGGAATGAATCCCATGGCCCTCAAAAGAGGTATCGATAAAGCGGTGCAGATTGTTGTCAGCGAATTGAAAAAGATGTCCAAGCCGATAAAGGACAAGAAAGAAATTACCCAGGTCGGCACAATCTCCGCCAATAACGATGCGACCATCGGTGAGATCATTTCCGAATCAATGGAAAAGGTAGGCAAGGAAGGCGTTATCACGGTGGAAGAAGCGAAATCGATTGAGACAGCACTGGAAGTTGTGGAAGGGATGCAGTTTGACCGCGGTTACATCTCGCCTTATTTTGTGACTGATCCGGAAAAGATGGAAGTCAACCTGGAGAGTCCGTATATTCTTCTCAACGAGAAAAAGATAAGCAACATGAAGGATATGCTTCCCATGCTGGAGCAGATCGCCAAGACGGGCAAGCCCCTCGTAATTATCGCGGAGGATGTGGAAGGCGAGGCCCTGGCAACGCTCGTAGTCAACAAGATCCGCGGCACCCTCAAATGCGTGGCCGTAAAGGCCCCCGGCTTTGGCGACAGAAGAAAAGCCATGCTGGAGGATGTAGCCATTTTGACAGGGGGGAAGGTCATTTCAGAAGACCTCGGCGTCAAGTTGGAAAGTATTACCTTAAAGGATATGGGAACATGCAAACGCCTGCACATAGACAAGGATAACACGACCATCATCGACGGAGGCGGGAAGAAATCCGAGATCGAAGGAAGGGTGAAGCAGATTCGGGCTCAGATTGAGGAAACCACATCGACCTACGACAAGGAAAAATTGCAGGAACGCCTGGCGAAATTGGTCGGCGGCGTTGCCGTCATCAAGGTAGGCGCCGCAACGGAATTTGAGATGAAGGAAAAAAAGGCGCGCGTAGAGGATGCATTGAACGCAACACGCGCCGCTGTTGAGGAAGGCATCGTGCCGGGCGGCGGAGTGGCATATCTGCGGAGCTTGCCTGCCCTGGCAAAGGCCAAGGTCGCTGACGATGAAAAGTATGGTGTGGATATCGTTAGACGCGCCATCGAAGAACCAGCCCGGCAGATTGCCATAAATGCGGGGTATGAAGGGTCCATCGTTGCTGAGAAGATCAAGACAGGCAAGGATGATTTTGGATTCGACGCGGATACCGGCAAGTATGCGAATATGACGAAGGCGGGGATTATTGATCCTACGAAGGTATCCCGCTTCGCCCTTCAGAACGCCGCGTCCGTGGCGTCGCTGCTCTTGACGACGGAAGCGATGATTGCCGAGAAACCCAAGAAGAAGACGGCGATGCCGCCGATGCCCGGAGGAATGCCGCCCGACATGGGAGATTACGACTACTAAAAACAAAATCCCCCCTGAGCCCTTTTTTATAAAGAGTGACGGGGGGATTTTTTTGCACTACGGCAGTGAAGAATCCGTAAGGTCTTTGGCCGCCTGTATCAGGCCTTTTAACAAATCAGTCATCTTATCAAAGTCCAGCGTGTCAATTGTGTCCGTTGCCGTGTGGTAATTCGGATTTCTGTAAAAGGCGGTATCTGTTATCATGACGGCAGGGTATCCCATTTTCCAGAAGGATTGGTGGTCGGAAAAATCTATACTGGGAACAAAACTGAATGCAGTCGAGGCTTCGACGGGGATGCGGGAAGTTGCCTTCAGGGAGTTCTTGACCTTCTCAGCGAGGTCTCTCGAATTTAGATTGCTGACTATGGCGACGAAATTGGGGGTAGATGGATAGATCCGGCTCATCATGGGAAACGGGTACGTCTGGCCGTCCTTTTCATTTGTATAATATCCGAGCATCTCAAGACAAATCATGGCCGTTACGTTTTCATTCCTGTCTTTAGCCTGCTTTGCGTAGATATAACTTCCCATTTGTTCGGATTTGAATATAGGAGGTTCTTCAACTACGAAGAAAATCAACTTCAACGTCCTGTCAGGCGAAAAGTCCTTTAAAGCCCGGGCAATCTCGAGAAGGACGGCAACGCTGCTGGCGTTGTCATCAGCGCCGGGTGTTCGGTACGCGGTATCGTAATGAGCGCCGATAATTACGGTTTCACCGGGAAGTTTTGCCCCTTTTATTGAAGCGATGATGTTGCTGTATTTTTTTCTGTTGTAGGTGAAGGTTTGAAATCCGGGCGCATAGCCGAAGGCCTCGAGGCAGTCGGCGATATACTCTTTTGTCTCTTCTATTCTATCATATTCGCGTATGCTTCTTGAACCGATTTCCACCGTCAATTGCTCTACATGCCTGTGCAGCTTACGGGTATCGCCGATAAGCGTGGTATCGGGCCTCTTGACTGAGACAGAGGAGCCAGCCCTCACTTTCAACAGGGAGTATGTAAGGTATACCGCGAGAAAAATCATGAACCATACGGTATAGCGAATCATTTTTTTCTTCATTGCCATAAATGAGCACCGGTTGTCAGCTAGATGTTATGCGCCACTCCTGCCCCCATTATAACCAAAATTGGATGGCAAGAGAAATAAAATCTGAAACGTCCGGATGAGATGGCCTGCACGATCCGGAACAGAGGAAATCACGCATTCTCTTGTGGCTTTTTCTCTTGAAAATGACCTTTCTTTAGGATATAGGAAGCACTTAACGGGCGGTTAACTCAGGGGGAGAGTGCTACCTTCACACGGTAGAAGTCACTGGTTCAAATCCAGTACCGCCTACCAATGATATCAAGGGGTTGCATGTTGAGATGTAACCCCTTGATAGTTGGTGGGTGTACCTTTTGGGTGCACTTTTGCAAATTTACTCTCTATCTTTGCCATCGTGTCTCTCTGGGAAGTATCAATAAAGTGCAAATATTTTTCAGCAATGTCCGGTTAGGGACTTGCATATAAGTCTATGATTTATAAATTGTTTCAGCATCGCAAGGGGCGAAAATATATTGAGCATAATCAATAAAAACACTTGACAAATCAGGCAGTTAGGGCGCGCGTTTTCCCGTAAATACCTATAACTAATAGAAAAGAAAATTCCATCTATTCTAGCTGTTTCCCTTCTTTTTCCTGACTTCCATCACAATTTTATCACACCCCCCGCACTGGACTTTTAGTCCGATGATCATTCAGTTAAATAATATGAAAATATAGATTTGCTCAGCTATTTGCAATCGGCCATTTAGCTTCTTCGTCGGCTATCTGGTCATGGCTTGCTTTCGAGGTCTTTAAGCTTCTTTCGTTTTTCCGCAATCACTTTTTCCTGTTCATCTACCAGCAGGCGCCAGTGATGTCTCTGAGAATAATTGGCAGACTGATTCATATTCGACCTGTAGTGCTGTTCATCACGTATTGCTTTTTTCAATTCTGCTCTGACGGCTCTGATTTTTTTCTGTTTTTCTTTTTTTGCTTCATCGCCCTTCGGGTTTTGCTGTAGCTGTTCAGCCTTTTCTCTTTCCAATGCCGATTTTTGTTCCTCTGTTATTGGGGGATATGATGTTTTGGGTGTGGCTTTGACTCCGGGTGGCGGTCTGTCGGTTATGACAACGGCGCCATTCTTGTCGGTATATTCATAAAGTGTTCCGCCTTGGGCTTCTCCGCAAACAGTTATCCATAAAAAAATTGCCAGTACTAATGGCGCCGCTATTTTTAAGGCGTTGAGCGTCGGTTTAAGAGGTTTTACGTTTGCAGCCGATAATGTAATTCCATTTTGACTCTTTAAGACATCCAGGCTGACACGCTGGCATTCCCGGATGATCTTCCAGTTGCTGTCACTAATGACGTTGACGTTAAAAAAAACATCTTTACCATCGGCAGTATTGATGAATCCGGCGCCTATCCTTTGACTGAACCATTTTACTTTGCCTTTTCGCATGTATTCCGTCCCTCATCTTGAATAAAGTTATCGGCTTTTCATCAACTGCAGGAAGGATGTTAATGATTACCTGAAACCCCTGTCCTTCTAATAATGACTATTCTTTGCTTATTGTCCCCTTCGGGGATTGG
>PLMX01000146.1 GCA_003142635.1 Syntrophaceae bacterium
ATTTTTCAGGACGGACTAATTACGTTAATGTGAAAAAATTAACCACGTGCATATTCTGTCAAGCTTGCCCCCTGACCATATGCAACAGTCCGCGGTATACTCACTGGACTACGTAAACTTCTTGATGGCATTAAGCGATAATTTTGACAAGATCGGAACATTGGTGAAATTTTTGCATAAAGAATGCTCCTATGTCAAGTAGATTAAACATCAGGGAAGAGCGCAGATTCATTGAGAAGATGGCGGGATTAGATAAGCTTAGGAAGATGACGTGATGTGCTGAGGCTGTTCAGTTGTAATTCGTCTATCTTCATAAGGATAAATGAGGCGTTTATTAAGAAGCTGTAAGATAGCGGCGCACAAAACTAAATGTGTTAGCCATCATGAACGCACATTTGTTTAAATAATCGCTCGGGGCAGAACAGCGAGGCTGTATTAGATACGTGAGCTATGATGCATTGGTGCTCTTTTTGATTATTGCGGAGATGAAATTCACCATCTCCGCAAATACCTTTTCGCTCGCCTGTATGTGCGGTATGTGTCCGCAATTATCGATCATCGAACCTCTCGCCGGCCCCATGACGTTAGCTGCAATGGATTCAACCTGGGCAGGCGTACCGTATTCGTCATCTTTTCCCTGAATGGCAAGAAGAGGGCAGGTGATATATGGGAGGTAACTTTCTATGTTCCAATCGCGGAACTCCGGCGAAAGCCAGATATCCGCCCAACCCCGGAACATCAAATCGGTATTACTTCCATGAAATTTTGCCAGGCGCGTTCCCAGTTCCGTGTTCTCATATACCTCAACGGCGCGCTTGATACCCTCCACGGTGACATGCTCGACAAAGACATGCGCCGCCTCCGTTATTATACCTGCGACCTTTTGCGGATATGTTCCCCCATATATTATGGCAATGGAACCGCCGTCGCTGTGGCCTATAAAAAGAGGTTTGTCGATGGCGCATCGCTCCAGGACTTGGGGCAGAATGAGCAGGGCCTCGTCATGGAGGTAGGCGGGTCTTCTCGGTTCCGTCAGAGGATCGGAACCGCCATGACCCCAGCGATCGTAGACCAGGGCGGGGCAGCCCGTCGCCTCGCATAATTTTTCGGGGAAGTCTCGCCATTGACCGATGCTGCCTAGTCCTTCGTGGAGAAACACAAGCACGGGCCGATTGGCTGTTTCGGCCAGCGGCTTGATATACTCAGCACAGAGGCGGTGTTTTAATGCATGGATGTCAAACCTGTCTCTCGTAGTGGACAATCAGATCTACCTCCGGCACGTCGCGGCAAGACGGGAACGAGACGTTAGATTATTTACACAGCCCGGCTATGCCTGTCATTTGATAAAGCATGAGAAACGCTGATCGCATTTGAGCGGTAGAAATTCAATGAACTGATATTCCGCGGCACCGTTGATGTAGAAAGGGTCGTTTTCTATGATTTGGCGGGCTTCGTCGACGGTTCCTACGTTTGCCACGATCACACCGCCCACCCGCGGGTTTTGCGGGCCGGAACAAATAAATTTTGAATTCTTATAGAACCGATCCAGAAATATTCGATGGTCCGCGAGGAGGGCATCGATAACCTCGAGAGGTTTCGTATATTTCCCTAAGATAATAACCATTGAATCCCCCCTTTGTTTTTAGTCAATGAGTATCTCCTCGATTTTCGATCGTCTCCGCGGAGCAGGCGATTCGGCAGGAAACCCGACCGGCAGCAGTGCGACTACATGAATATTCCGACCCCACCCAAAGATTGCCTTGATCGCCTTTTCATCGAACAGTCTTATCCAGCAACTTCCCAGACCGAAATCCAGTGCCCGAAGCACGATATGCTCAACAGCAATAGCGAGGTTAAGAGCGATTCTTGGGGTGAGCTCTTCTATGTCTATGGGTGTACAGCGCTCCGTCCTATCGGTTATAATCTTCGCTATCCTGCCTTCGACTGCCCCAATTCTGCCGAGGTCCTGTACGCCTGACACAGTGCCGTCTACGAAACTCTTCAAATCGATACAGCACACAAAGACAATGGGAGCCTCGGCGATGAACGACTGTTTGTATGATGCCTGAGAGAGTTGCAGTCTTGTTTCCCGGTCCGGACGACTTTAAAGCGCCATGGCTGTGCGTTGGAACCGGACGGTGCGAGCCTTGCGGAGTCCAAAAGCGCCATTATATGCTCTTCCGGAACGGGGTCCGGTTTAAACTTTCTTATGCTCCGTCTTTTTTCTATGGCTTCTTTGGTTGTTAACATTCTTCCTCCTGAGATATGCACGGAAGACAACCCTTTATGAAATGGCGGCCAAGATCTCCCGCTTTACTGAAATAAGAGTACATGCACGGCTGCAGATTCTTACACAGCCGATGCCCGCTCGATGATTTCCCCGACGAGCTTCGCGGTTCTGCCCGTCAATTTCCTGCAGTCTTGGTGCTTCTGGCCCTGCCCATATTCTTTAACCTGGTTCTGATCCATCCAGTTTACGTTGACTATATCCCTGCAGAGGATGTTGCCGTTTGCAATTTCCCCCTTGAAGCGCTTCATGAGTTCGTGCGCATATTTCCACATCCTAAAATCGGCGAACTTGTCACCTGTACTTCTGCCGTACATTAAGCCAATTACGGCAAGGCCCCCGATGAGAGCGCCACATGTCTCACCGTGCGCGCCCAATCCTCCGCCAAAGGAGTCCATGGCTTTGAGCATATCCTCATTGATATCCTTACCAAGCTTCTCTTGCCCGACCGCAAGAACGGCCTGGCTTCAGTGGAAATGCTTGTCAAACAGGGCACCAGCTTTCTCTTCCATTTCTGAGGGGTTCATAAGACCTCCTTTTCATTAGCTGCGCGAGCATTTGATACCAAGCATGAACCGAAATTGACTTCCGTGAGTGCTGCCGTGCATCTGCTTATTCAATACAATACCTAAAGAGATTTATCAAATCAAATGCGAGTATGATTTTGACTGCAGACGAGCTTTCTTAAATCTATAATTGACGAATGCCGAGTAATGTGCAAAATTACAATCATAAATGAAATGCAAGTAGCTGCGAAAACGGAAATGCGGGGAGAGATTGCAATATGAGAGCACTGATAATGGCCATAATCGGATTGCTGTTGTTTGCAGGGGTCTGGTATTATTTCATGGAAGATGAGAAGACGATAGGTATCTATAAAGTTTATTATTATGCAACGCGATGCAATCCCGATGAGCTTTCCTCAAGCTTTTCCCAGCTTACACTGACGCCTTGCGTAAACAAGATCATCTGGCTGGAGGAGATCAGCCCGAAGCTGTATAAACGTATGAGTTGGACCCCGGAATACGGCACCAAGGAAGGCACACTCGTGCGTAAATAGCATTCGGTCCCCCAGTCCCTTTTAGTTCACCCCTTAATCAGCACTGCCTGTCAACTGAAATGAAGCCCAATAATACGGATGGGGGTATTTCTTCCGGGCGCTCAACTGCGCCTGCCGCAAAGCTTCTCGCTTACCTGTTTTTTTAAGCGCATTATAAAACCCCGCCATGAGTTCTCCCGTGGCCTAGTCGTCCACCTTCCAGAGGCTCGAC
Organism: Syntrophaceae bacterium; assembly: GCA_003142635.1. Lineage (GTDB taxonomy): Bacteria > Desulfobacterota > Syntrophia > Syntrophales > UBA2185 > Fen-1135. Next base: position 3,559 of record PLMX01000146.1, read on the forward strand.
ACGATGGAATGGCTTTCCGCAATCAAGACTACAGTTCTTGTAAAAAATGATAAGCGTGCGTTCGGCAAATCAGACAAAGGATGCTATCGAAGGTGGCAATCAGAGAGCTCAGAAGCCGTAATCATGCTTTGACGTCAGATGAGACTAAATAGAATTTACCTTCTTCGCTTCCTGCCCTGCCATTTCTAATTAATCGTTCGAGGTGCTTCATTATCATTCCCCGTTCGGCGAACTCAAAAAAATACCGCGGCCGAAGCTCTCTTCTGAAAATGATCCAACGCTCGACAATCTCATCCGCAGTTCTCGGCCTTTCGAGGAATTCCAATATCCTTTTTTCCCTCTTGGTAATAACAGTAAGATAGGTCTCTGCCAGCTCCGTAATATCGCCGCGAATTATACCGGTTTCGTGCGAGGTGATATAGATGTCTGCGGGGATTTCCAATAATCTGTGCATGGATTCTACGGTCTGGTCAATGTCCGAAACCCTGTCGCCGTACCAGGGACCGAATCGGGAGAGGTCGAGATCCCCCATGAATAATATTCCCTGATCGGGAAAATAAAAACTGCAGTGTCCGGCAGTGTGGCCCGGTGTGTGGATTACACGCATTTTCGTATCGCCGAAAATGAGGACATCACCGTCAGTAAACTCGAGAGAAGGCGTGCGCTCCCGGAAGTGAAATCTATTAAGGAGGAGATCATCCCATTCCGCCCTGTATTTGGAATCGAGCAAGCCGCAGTAGTCGAGAAATGCGCTGTAGGACTTGAAGCAGGCGCCAATGTCCTCATGCACATAAAGTTCGGCTTCAGGAAAGAGGTAATTAAAGGCGATATGATCCTCGTGGTAATGGGAATTGATTATTAGATCGACCCGTTCTTCCACGGCAAGGTTCCTTAGATATGCTTCGTCCGAAGCCGGATCGATGATCACCTTTTTCGCATCATCGATATACAAGGAATTGCAAAAGGGGTATCTTCCGCCGCCCGTTCCGGGAACAAAAACTATATTGCCGAACCTTGTCTCTTCCATTTTTTTGTACCGATTCGATACTGATGAAATGCAGAATGATTCACGTCGCATCAATAAACGCAAAGCGACTTATTGTGTGATGGCTCCTTGCACAACTTTCCTTGGCTCATGCTTAGGTATTGGCCCTGGCGCCTTCTGGGTTTCATTCAATTTCCGATATAATGTGCTTCTCGCTATTCCCAATTTCTTTGCAATCGCTATCTTTGGTATGTTACCCTTCAGCATGTGAAGCTACGGTGGTCTATGACCATAAACGAGAAAACTTAGGAGGTCAATGTTATATATGCCAAAGTTAAAGCATCTTCTTAGTCCTATCAAGATAGGGAAAATGGAACTGAAGAACAGGGTGGAGTTTGCTCCCGTAACGGATAATTTTGGAATCGACGACTACGTGACCGACCGCATGATCAAGTTTTAGAGGAGCGCGCGAAGGGTGGGGTAGGCTTAATCAATATAGGTTACTTCACGGTCAACTATCCTCACAACCCTCTCGGCATCGGTATGTATGATGACAAGTTCATCCCGGGGATCCGTAAGCTCACGGATGCCTGTCATGCTTATGGCGCAAAGGTAGGTGTGGAGCTGGCCTTTGAGGAAAATTATGCCAAACGGCGCGGCGGGCCGTTTGAATATATCGGTCCCTCTGATGTTGCGACGAGGGCAGGAAAGCAAAGACCGCGTCCCCTTACAACCGCTGAGGTTGAGGAGATCGTGGAGCAGTTTGGCGAGGCGGCTCGGAGGGCCATAGAAGGGGGATTCGATTTGATCCATATCCTTGGTTCTGCCGGCTATCCTATTGCCCAATTTGCTTCACCGCTCACAAACAGGCGTACTGATAAATACGGCGGGAGCTTCGAGAAGAGGCTGCGTCTCCATGCCGAGATTATTCAGTCGATGAAGAAGAAGGCGGGGAAAGACGCGATCATATCCTGGAGGATGGGAGGCCAGGATTTCATGCCCGGCGGCAACACATTAGAGGATTCCGTGAAGATAGCGCAGTGGCTGGAGAAGCAGGGAGTTCAGGTGATAAATGTTACAACGGGTTGGCATGACTCAGGCCAACCTTTCATTCAGTATTTTGTGCCCAAGGCGAACTGGATATTCATGGGTGAGCGAATAAAGAAGGGCATCAATATTCCGGTCATTGTGGGCACAAGAATCGTTGATCCGGTAATGGCTGATAAGATAATCGGTGAAGGCAGGGCCGACATGATTTATTGAGCCACATAAAACACNNTCCTGCTGGGGGAGGATCACTTAGCCAGGCCGCTGATTGCCGATGCGGAGTTGGTGAACAAAGCGGCAGAAGGCAGATTCGACGACATAGTTCCCTGTACTTCATGTTGCCTGTGTTTTGACGCGTGGTCACGGACGGAACCCATATATTGCCAGGTAAACGCGAGAGCCGGCAGGGAGCTGGAGCTCAATATTATTCCAGCCAGGCAGCAGAAGAAGGTATTTGTAGTGGGCGGCGGCCCCGGAGGCGTGGAAGCCGCAAGGGTCGCCGGACTGCGAGGACACAAGGTAACATTATTTGAAAAATCGAAGAGGCTTGGCGGCGCGCTTAATGCGGCCGGCGGTCCCTCTGTGAAAGACGGCGTCGGATATTTTCGTGATTACCTGATTAAGCAGATGAGGAAAGAAGGTATCGAGATAAGACTTAGTACTGAAGTTGACAACGCCATCATAGAGAAGGAACGTCCCGATGCAGTAATTGTGGCGATAGGCGCGACTCCCATCATCCCCGCTATTCCCGGCGTCACCGGCAAGAATGTCGTGATCGCGGCGGACGTCATGGCTGGCATGAAATCCGTCGGTAACAAGGTCGTCATCGGCGGCGGCGGCATGGTCGGCTGTGAATTGGCCGACTTCCTTCATGAGGAAAAGGGGAAGACCGACATAACCATACTGGAAATGCTGCCGAAAGTAGCCATAGACGTGGGTCCTACCCTGAGGTGGGTCGTCCGGAAGCGTCTTGATGAGTTCAAGATAAAGATAAAGACTAACGCCCGGGTCTCAGAGATAACTGCCGAAGGTGTAAAGAGCGTTTGCGGCGGCGCTACCGAGGTCTTCGAGGCGGACACTGTGGTCATTGCGGTAGGCTACGAGCCTTCAAAGAAACTGGTCAGGGAAATTGAAGGCAAGGCAGGCGTATCCGTCGAGACTGTAGGCGACTGCGATAAGATTGCCAGAATCGCTGAAGCCGTTGAAAGCGGATTCCGGGCAGCGTTGAAACTGTAGCAATTCACATCACTGATGATGAGTCTCTTCTCTTCGCGCCGGTTGGGTACCGTTCAGACGCATTCAAAGTACTCTAAAATTGATAATCTTTGTGAGGTGGAGCCATGTACTCTTGTGATTTTACGATCTACGATATGATTGCCCGCAATGCCGTTTTATATCCGGAAGAAATCGCGATCGTGTACGGCGATAACCGCATATCTTTCAAGGCCTATCAAAAGCTGTGCGATCAGTGTGCCGCCGGCCTCACGAAGGAAGGCATTGACTTTGGCGACCGGATCGCCGTTTTGTCGAACAACAATGACGATTTTCTGATTCTCTGCGGCGCGGCAGCTAAGATTGGCGCCGTTGTGGTTCCTGTGAATTACAGGCTCGGTAAGGGAGAGGTCGAATACGTCCTCAAGGATTCGGGACCGAAATTCATCTTCAGCAGCAGGGAATACAGAGACTTGGCCCGTGCAGCTGCGTCGTCAGTGGGCTCTATCCGAAAGCACTACGCACTTAAGGCTGATAAAGGAGAGGATGATTGCATCCCTTTTGGGACACTATTGCTGAATGGGAAAGTAACGGAGTCAGGAGTGGTTTCAGGCAGCCACGCATACATGATCATTCATACCGCAGCGGTGGGTGGAAAACCGCGGGGCTGTGTTCTAAGCCAGGCGAATATGTTGGCTGTGGGCCTTCAGATGGCCCACATGTTTAAACTGATGAGCAGTGACTGCCACATAGGCACGTTGCCGCTCTTCCATATCGGGGGATTTTCTTTTTCGATCGCTGTGATGCATCAGGGAGGAAAGAATGTGATCATGGACCGTTTCGATCCCCTGCTTGTTCTGAAACTGACCAGCGCGGAACAGGGAACTTTTTTCGGAACATTTCCACCAATGCTCGCAGCCATTCTGGATGCGCAGGATAAAGAGTCCCTTGATACATCGAGCTTGAGGGTGGTCACGGGTATGGACAGCCCGGACACTATTCAACGATTTTTGAAGAATAATCCCCAGGCCGCCTTCTACGGCATATATGGTCAGACCGAGGCGATGCCGGTTTCGGGCTGCGATATTGCGGAAAAAACCGGGAGCATAGGGCCGCCGGCAATCATGACGCGCGTCGCAATCTTTGACAGCCTGGACCGGGAAGTTCCCATGGGAGGGCAGGGTGAGATATGTGTCCGTTCACCTTCTGTGTTCATGGGCTATTGGAATCTGGAGGAGGACACAGCCTACACCTCTCGCAATGGCTGGCATCACACGGGTGACCGGGGTCGCATGGATGAGGATGGCTATCTTTATTACGGAGGGCGAAATCCGGAAAAGGATCTCATCAAACCAGGTGGTGAAAATGTCTATCCGGCGGAAGTTGAAAAAGTGATCCTTAGTCACGGGTCTGTCGAGGAGGTGGCCGTCATCGGCGTTCCTGACGCGGAGTGGGGTGAAGCCGTTCAAGCTGTCTGTGTGCTGAAAAAGGGAAAGAGAGTAGATGCGGCGGAATTGATCGAATTCGTGGCTTCCAAAATTGCCCGCTATAAGAAGCCCAAGCAGGTCCTTTTTGTGGAGAACCTGCCGAAAACCGCAAGTGGCGAAATCAACCGCGAGAAAGTAAAAAAAACATACTCGGGAGAAAAATGAACCAAGGAATGTCTGTCTGGACTCAAAGGAGGTAATTATTGAGTCCTATCCGTTTTCGCAAAAAGGGATAGGACATGCACGCGGGGAGTTTAATTGCAGCGAATCTTGTCTCTTCAATTATTTACTCTGCAGCAGGGATTTCGTTCAATTTTCGATACAATGTACTTCTCGCTATTCCCAATTTCTTCGCAATCTCTCTCTTGGGGATATTCGACCTGATCATCTTCATTATTAAATCACGCTCTATCTTGTTAACCGGTTCAATCTTACTAATGTCGTCCATTAACTTCGAATCCGTAATTTCTGACGGCAGGAGGTCAGCCGTAAGTATGTTAGTATGCGCAATATTGATCATTCTTTCCAGGACATTCTGCAACTCTCTCACGTTACCCGGCCAGTTGTAATTCATGAATCTATCGAAGACCTCATCTTCGATTTTTTCAATTTTCTTCCCCATCGTCTTGCCGATATTGTTGACAAAACATTCTACTAAAAGGGGAATATCGTCCTTTCGTTCCCTAAGCGGTATGAGACGAATGGTAAATACGTTTGACCGATAATACAGGTCCTCGCGGAATTTGCCCTTTCGAACTTCTTCCTTCAGATTCTTATTGAGCCACATAAAACA
>PLMX01000210.1 GCA_003142635.1 Syntrophaceae bacterium
AGGCGGTTTATTTTTGTCTTACTTTCGGTACTCATAGACGTCAAAAAGCCACAATTTTAAACTAAAGTCAAGGGAAAGTTTAAATATGTCTATTTTTGATGAGCTGTAGTCGTCTAATACAGATATTTTTAAACCAGGTGGGGGGAAATGGACGCCTTAATCGTTCGAGATACTCTGTAAACTTGCGGGAGATATCTTCCCAAAGTGGCTCCCACTGTTGCTCGCGGTTCCATACGTATTGTCGTTGAAATAGGGGAACCTCTAAGCGAATTTTCTTCTCGAAGATCGCTAACAATGGAACGGCGTTGGCGTTCATATTCGTTGACTACCTCCATATTTTCAAAGTAATGCACACAAACGATCACGAAGATCTTTCCCACCATTGCGGATAGCTAAGCGCAGGTGTATATCCTCGGCATGGTGGGCTACCTCGCAGCCCTTAGCCTTCGGGCTTGGCCCTCTGCGCGGCCAGTTTCCCAATATAGCATTCATTTTTGGCAAAATGCCCGGATCGCCGTAACCCTTCTTATCTAGCCGGATGATGGCTTCACAGGTTTCCATATTGCCCGTAGCAGCAACGGCAGCTTGCCAGTATGCCGGAAAGAGCAGTCTGCCATAATCGAGAAGGTCGCAAAAGGCTTCTATGCAGTCACGGGGATGGAAGTTGAGATCAAGTAGACTCGTGGAATGGAAAAAGTCGTTACGCCGCTTGCGGCGGCCCTCAATGCGTTTGAGTAAAGAGTCTACCGCAACATAGTCACCCACCCGTTTCGCGCCGAATACATCCCGCACCTCCTTANNCAATGAGAAAGAGTTTGCTCGCCAGTTCAGCAGCATCATCGCAGAGGATAAAGGCAACGCGGTTATATTGCTGGCCCGTACGACCGGAGAGGTAGACCTCCAGGTCAGCATTGATCTCGGCGACAAGATAGGGAAGTTTATTCATGTCATTTTCCTTCCCTTATTATGGCCGGTCTTTGATTCTTCCGGGACAGGTACTGGCCTGAGAAGTTCTTCCTCGAAACGGTGTTTGGCTTCCCTCCATAGCAACTCAGCATCGCTGCGCAGTTGACGGGCTTTTACGCGACGATGGGCAACTTCATCGGCGATTCTCTGTTGAATGGTCCGATCCGGATTTGGGATAATCAGATTTACCACATCTTCGTTTGTTAAACGCGGGTGGGTATTACCGGTCATCATATGGCGTGTTTGGGATAGAACAAGGTTCGAGCGCAAAACGGCTGCAACGTAATCCGGAATGAGTCGCGAGCGGCCCGTTTTGTCTTTATGAACGCGAATTACGTGGAATTCTGTAGAGCAAACACCATCAGACTCTGCTCGGTAAACTTTGTTCAAATAGGGTCTTAGCCGGGCAAACAGCACGTCGCCCTCGATGTATTTGAAGCAATTCCCCTTGCCATCATCGTCTGTACTCTCCATACGTTCGCCTGTATTTGACTGGATGTTGGCGAGACCCCGATAGTTGTCTTCCGGGGAAACAATGCACTGATCACGAACAAAATCGGCGATGCTGACCAAGCGAGGTGCTTGCCTGTCCTTGAATCGATCCTCGATTTTCCTGATGGTATTAACTCGCTCGGGATGAAAGAAGTCAGGGTAAAGCTTTTTTGCTTTCTGTGCGTCATGAGCACTTACGGCGTATACCGTCCGTGTGTCGGGTGGGGGCAAGGTGAGGCCCAGGGCGTCGAGGACGAAGCCGTCAAGTCCAGCAAGAAGAGCATCGGCTTCTTGAAGTTTTTGTCTATATACTATGCGCGCCGCTTCGAGGATGTCCACAAGGTGCACCTGAACATCAAGCGGCGGAACTGGAACCAGGAGTGGGCCAATACCGGCAATCTGCAATTGCCGTTGAGCTGCACCAGTCATACTATGCTCAAGCTGCGTTTTCCCCCATATAGAAAGCAAAAATGCTTCCAGATACTGGCTGTCCACTTTGGTCTTGTTAGGGATTAATCGCAAAGAATGAGAAGAAACACAATACGTACGGTCCAATCGAGGCACGCGAGCCGTTGCTCCCGCTTTTGCCCCCGTACGGGTGATAAGAATGTCTCCTTCTTCGATGAACGATTCGGCAGCCGATTCCAACTTGCTTTTATGAACAAGCATAAAGTCAGTTAAGTCAAGAACCCAGTCCGTGGTGTTTGCTGCACGCAGGAATGGGACAGCTTCATCCTCGGTGTCTACATACTCCCGAATAAACTCTGTTGGTTGGATGATTCTATGTGTTACTTCGTTAAGTCTTCTGCATTTGTACCTGCGGGGGAATAGATCTCCGCCAGGCAGGTATTCATTGGATACATAGAACTCGGCATCTATACGTCCAGTAATTTCGCCCCGTCGAACAGCAAAGCAGCCGCATCGTGCGGCCCGTTCAACAGGGCTCAGACGAAAAAACTTTCCGGGTTCCTCTCAAATTCTCGATATTGCCCCAACACACCGGTATCCGGTAACACGTAGCGGGTTTTCTCCTGCCAGTCTTTCTCGGGTGTTCCCGGCCGAAGTTCCTTCTCAAAGGTGACTTCCATATCGTAGAGATCTGTAGAATGAACCTCTAGTTTCTTATCATCAGTCTCGTCCTTGACGGTTACCCGTGCTGTCTTGCGCCCTGTGGCGTCATAGCCGATATTAGCAGGGGCCGCCATGAAAATGGCCTCGTTGTCGTCCGGCTTTTCATCTACCCCGCGTTTGCGAAGAAAAACAATGCTTGCCTTTACCCCGGCGCCGGAATGCTGAAATGCCTCTTGCGGCAACGACACCACGGCAAGAAGTTGAAACCGTGACAACAGCCAGTCGCGAACACCCTGAAGGGATGAATTGGTCAGGATGCCGTCAGGCAGAACAATTGCTACCCGGCCCGTACCGGACTTCAGAAAGTGCCAGACCCGTTCACAAAAGAGGATTTCGGTCTTGATGGATGTACGGGCCTTGAGGGATTTCTTACCCGCCTTAAAGTCGCTTTTCATCTCCCCTACGCCACCTTCCGGCTGCTCACCCTTGCCTATATAGCGTAGGAGTTCCCAGCCTTCCATTGAGGTGGTCTGGTTTCTTTA
>PLMX01000011.1 GCA_003142635.1 Syntrophaceae bacterium
GTGTAGGGATCTCTCGTCTCAACAATCATGGCTATGGCCTGAACGGTCGCTCCCAGAGCCTTTCTCATCCGTTCAACATTCTCTTTCCGGTCCGTAATATCCTCATCCATCCCTTCATAATAGAGGACCTGTCCCTTTTCATCACGGACAGCATGCATGGTCATGGAAATCCAAATAATGCTCCCATCTTTCCTGTAAAGCTGCGTTTCATAGTTCCTGACGAAACCGTGCTTTTCAATCATCTTTTGAATCTTTGCGCGTTCTTCAGGATCGACGTAGAGCTGACGGGCGACGTCGGTTATGCCGCTCATGAGTTCCTCCGGGGAAGCGTATCCAAATATCTTTGCCATGGTCTGATTGGCCAGGATGATTCTTCCCCCCGGCGTTGACCGGTAAATCCCTTCCTGGGCATTTTCAAAGATGCTTCGATATCTTTCCTCGGCCTGGCGAAGGTCTTCCTGTATCCGTCTGCGTTCGGTGGCGTCTCTCACGATGCCCCGGAATCCGGTCGGATGACCCTCCGTATCCCGGATAAGTGATATGGAAACTTCGATATCTCTGCGATCACCGTCCTTCCTGATAATCTGCCACTCAAAGTTTTTTACCGGTTCGCCGGTTCGGTAGACCCGGTTGTAAGTTTGATAAACCTTGCGGGTATTTTCCTCATCCGCATACTGACAGTTATTCATCCCCAACAGCTCTTCTCTCTCATAGCCCATGATCTTGCGCATTGATTCGTTAAAGAAGGTAAAATTTCCATTGATGTCCACTTCGTGATAGCCATCTTCCATGTTTTCGATGATCGTCCGGTATCTCCCCTCACTCTGCTTAAGAAATTCCTCCGCCCGCTTGCGATCGGTGATGTCTATATGCTGGATGATGGCATAGATGACGCGCCCGTCGGCGTCCAGAACGGGTGAAATGGTTACGTCCAGAACGACGGATACATGCTCCCTGAGCTCAAGGTTCTTAAGCCGTACACTGTCGTACTCGATTGTGAACTTGGCGATTGTCCCTTGTTCAAACACCTGTTTGACCAACGGCAGGTACCCTTGCTCTGTGACAGCATCGTCCTGCATCACGTTGTATTTTCCCACGACCTCGTCGTCGGTAATATGAAGCAGATTTCGGCACGCTTGGTTGAGGCGAACCAACGTGCCCCGGGGGTCGGAAATCCACATCGCATGTGGACTGTTCTCAATGATACTGCTCAGGAACGCTTCTGAATCTCGCAGTGCCTCCTCTGCCTGCTTGCGTTCCGAGATGTCTCTGAAAATGCCCTGGGTAACTTTTGTTCCACCCCGTTCAATAAGGCTCCCCGTAATATCGACAGGGATGATCTTTCCATCTTTCCTCATTACGGATACATCATTGACATAGCCTGACCCTTTGGTGATGATTTCGTTGAATATGTCCTTAATCTTTCCAAAGACCTCTGCCGGATGAATCCGGGAAATATTGATGCCCGATACCTCTTCCCTTGAGTAACCGAGAAGCTCCTCCGCTTTCTTGTTCATTTCCAGCAGGTTTCCTGCCATATCTGCAAGAAATATGGCGTCACTGGCATTGTCCAATAAGTTGCGATATTTCTCTTCGCTCACTTGCAGCGCCTCTTCCACTTGCTTGTTTTTGATTCTTGATTTTGCCTCCTTCAATTCCCGTTCAATGGCGGAAGCGAGACGGGACAGGTTGTTTTTCATGACGTAGTCATGGGCACCTGATCGCATGCACTCCGCCGCCATCTCCTCACCGATGGCACCCGACACGATGATCAGGGGAATGTCAATACCGATTTCTTTCAACAGGGCGATAGCGGCAAAACCGTTGAATTTCGGCATCTGGTAATCGCACAGAATGACATCCCATGGCTTCTTCCGGAGGGCTTTCCGCATAGCCTCGGCCGTTTCCACCCGCTCATACACCGGATCGTAACCGTCCTTCTTGAGCGCACGGATCGTCAACAGGACATCGTCCTCCGAGTCCTCAACCATCAATACCCGAAGAGGCTTTCCCATTTTCCTTCTCCTTATTACTTTCCCTGGGGAGGGGGTTCATTCCAGACCAACCAGTAAAGCCCAAGATGCTTGATAGCTTTAACGAATTGATTAAAATCTACAGGCTTGCGGACATAACTGTTGGCGCCCAGTTTGTACCCGTTGAGCTTGTCATTTTCCTCTTTCGATGACGTGAGAATGACCACCGGAAGCAGCCTGGTGAACTCATTCTGACGGACACTTTTCAGGACCTCCATGCCGTCAATCTTGGGCAGTTTCAGATCCAGCCGGATAACAACCGGCATCTCCTTCACGTCCCGGCCGGCATACATCCCCGTTCCGAACAGGTAATCCAGGGCCTCCACACCGTCTTTGGCCACGATAATCTTATTGGAGAGATTGTTCTTTCTAAATGCCCGTATCGTCAGAGCCACATTATCGGGATTATCTTCCACCAGCAGGATAATTTTGTCTTCCATGGTTCCCCCTCCTTCCCATCATATATTTTATCATGATACCCCTCCTGTTTGTCAGGATGGCACCGTAAAGTAGAACGTCGCCCCTTTTCCGGGTTCCCCTTCCGCCCAGACCCGGCCCCCGTGACGATGGATGATCCGCTGGACTGTCGCCAGGCCGATCCCTGTCCCCGGAAACTCATCGGCTGTATGGAGGCGCTGAACAGCTTGCCCACATAGGCCATGTCAAACCCCGTACCATTTGTCCCGGATAAAACAGGCCGTCTTTCCATCCCGGACGGTCGTGCCGAATTCGATCCGTGGATGCGCTTCCTTGCCAGTGAACTTCCAGGCATTGTCCATCAGGTTC
>PLMX01000227.1 GCA_003142635.1 Syntrophaceae bacterium
GGTTGACGTTTTGTGGACTTCAGAGGAAGATATACGCAAGTATGAAAGATTAAGAAAAGCTCTTCCTGGTTGTTGCATCTTTCTACCCGTTATCAATTAACTGATCCGGTTATCGGAACTGGCGACTTGTATTTGACAGATTGGATATCCCGTTTTCTACTTAGCTTATCGCTTTCCGTTGAAAATTAATTTTCATTCTTGTTTTGTGCCGATGTGTCGGCATGGGAGTTTCAGAAAGAAGCCATTCTTTAGAGGCTTAAAAGGGTATTTTTAAAATATAGGGATTTTCTTATCTGTTAAGATTGTAAACTGCTGTCGCCTCTGTCCAGTCCGTCAGTTCAATCTGGTTCAGCCTCCTGACAAGGTCGCTAATCATTCCCGTTGACTTTGCATCATAGACTTGGAAGATCCCCTCTTTAAAACCTATGGAAAGCAGCTCTTCCTTATTCCGAGTAGCGATGATCTTGATTTTTTCTTCAGCAGAGGCTTCTTTGTAGTTCGGCAGGAACATGGCTTTCAGACGAATAGGGCTGTCCGTTGGAGGGAATTGGTATGCCCTTCCTGGCCTGGTAAAATTGTCTGGCATATTTGAATTGGGGAGAAGGAGGGTTACGGAACCGTCTGCGGCAATGGAAAAGATATAGACGTAAGAGTCTTCACTTACCTGATAGAATACCATTACTTCATCCCCTTCCTTCAGGTCTGTTTCCGAGAGTGACAGCTTTGCGGAGAGTCCTTCTCCCTTCTCAGGATAGACGGGTTCGATCAGGGCCTTGATTTTCATCCTATAGAGATTTCTCTCTTTTGCATCCCAATCCGAGGCGATGATTTCTTCCTTTGTGATTTTCCCCCTGACAGCGGCGTAGATCAGGTCTTCGGCAATCTGGCAATTGGAGACCAAGGTATGAGATTTAATGAATGTCCCGACCGCCTTTTCTACCGCCTTGCTTTGTGCATCCCGTTTGGCCCTATCTTTTACTTCCTTTAGCGTATCCATCTCCCCTTGATATGATTCGCCATCAGCTGTGATCCAGACCGGCCCCTCCGCCGCCAGACCAACCAGAGGGAAAATAAGCAAGATAAATAGTGTGAGAATTTTTTTCATATGCATGACCTATTTCTTCTTCGGTTCAATCAACTGCGGTGTCTGCTCGTTGTTGAATTGCTTCCGAGCAATGCGCTCCACCTGGGGCTTGATATAGCCAAACAGGTCATCCATCTTGATGGAACCATCTTGCTTTATGACATCTTCATTTTTGATGCCTTTGAGCATGAAATAGGTAAAGAGTCCATGACCTTTTTCGTCATAGGTAGAGCTGATCTGGTCCCCCGACGAGGCGGACAGGACTGTCATGTTCTTTGACAAAGCCATGTTGCTCTGAAGATTCATCACCAGAGGCCGCGCGCCCTTGGCTATGACCGATCTTCCGCCCGCCCCGGAAAAACAAGAATCAAGGGCAACGATAATCTCTTTCGCCGGCAGTTTGCCCAAAGCATCATACATCCTTTTCAGAGAGTATCCGGTCTCGTCAATAAATGATGGATCGCCATCATACGGTACAAGGTAGGCGTTGCCGGATTTAGGATCGGGTGCGCCGTGGCCGGAAAAATAGATGAAAACGGAGCTGCCGGCCTCCACATTGTTCGGTAACCATCTTTCAAAATATTTTGCCAGATCAACATTTGATGCATGATCGTTCAAGAGTGTAATGACGTTTTCTTCCGGATAGCCCATCGCCTTTATGAGATAGTCGGCAACAAGTCGGGCATCCTGCGTCGCAAAGTCGGCCTTGGGGAGTTTCTGACGATAGTTTTCAATCCCGATGACAATGGCATAAGCATTTTTGTTGTGCTTGACTTTTATCGCAGGAAGTTCGTCAATATCAGATTTGATTGTCGGAGACGCTTTGTCAAGGGCTCCGGTTTTCACCCCTTTTTGCTGAGTTGAGTCAGCCATTTCCCTTTGGAATCCTTGTAGAAATTCCATAGCAATCTCATTATCTTTTTTAGAAAAACTATTGGTGGCTTTTTTTAAGGCAAAAATTGTCCTGTCAATATCAGCACCTTTATCAACCAAATATTTTACGATCTCTTTGTGACCAGCTATTGCTGCAAAAGCCAATGGGGTCCGGGACACACCTCCTGGACTATACACAGCGTTTACATTTGCACCCCGTTCTACAAGAAGTTTTACAACCTCAAGATGCCCTTTGCCAGCAGCATACATTAATGGAGTGATAGCTAAAGACCTGATACCCACGGAAACACCTTCATCTACATTAGCACCCTTATCAAGCAGTTCTTTAGCTGTTCTTACATCACCCTTTAATGCTGCATCATGCAGCGGAGGCGCAGACGCACACCCTATCATCGCCACAATCGCAGACATAATAAAGAGCACTCTGATTAAAGAAATTGAATCAGCCCTAGTTTTCATAACTCTCCTACCTTAACTGCAAAAAAAACTTGTTGGCTTATTCATAAATCAACCTTAATTGTTTTTCGCCCCCATCAACTGCGGTGTCTGTTCGTTGTTGTATTGCTTCCTCGCTATGCGCTCCACCTGGGGCTTGATATAGCCAAACAGGTCATCCATTTTGATGAAACCATCTGGTTTGACGACATCTTCATTCTTGATCCCCTTGAGCATAAAGTAGGTAAAGAGTCCGTGCCCTTTTTCATCATACGTCGAGCTGATCTGATCACCAGCCGAGGCGGACATGACAGTCATGTTCTTTGACAGAACCATGTTGCTCTGGAGATTCATAACCAGCGGCCGTGCTCCTTTTGCAAGCACTGACCTACCACCCGCGCCGGAGAAGCAGGAGTCAAGCGCCACAATGATTTCTTTCGCCGGAAGTTTGTTTAACGATTCATAGAGTTTCCTCAGAGGATAACCCGTCTGCTCTATGAAGGAAGGGTCTCCGTCATAAGGCACAAGATAGGCATCACCTGTCTTTGTATTCGGCGCTCCGTGACCGGAATAGTAGATAAAGATCGTGCTGTCCTTTTCTGCATTATTAGAAAGCCATTTTTCAAAGTATTTTTCAAAGTCGCTCTTTGATGCATGCTCATTTGTTAAAGTGACGATATTTTCTTCAGGAAAGCCCATTACCTTTGTGAGGTATTCGCTTACAAGCTTTGCATCGCTCACGGCAAAATCAGCCTTGGGCAATTTCTGACGGTATTGTTCAATGCCGATGACAATTGCGTAGGAGTTTTTATTTGGCCTTGTTTTGATCGCAGGGAGGTCATCAACATCGGATTTGACTGCCGCATAACTGCTATCCTTATTTGTTGCAATTTGTGTCTTTCCTTGTCGAACACGCATTGCCGCCTGTTCGACAATCTTAGCGGCGGAATTATTTTTGTGTTTTATTAGGCCATTTATGGCAATATCCGGGTCTGCGCCCTTTTCAATTAAAAGTTTTACGGACGAATTGCCACGATCGGCCGCCCATGCAAGAGGTGAATACCCTCGATCATCAACGGGATCAATGCCAGCACCCTTATCAATAAGAATCCTTATCACATCGTTGCAGCCCCCCCAGGCTGCGGCGTGCACAGCTGTCCAATTATTAAAACCGATAGCATTTACATTAGCACCTCTTCCAAGAAGGAGTTTTACTGCCTCTAGTTGGCAAGTGTAGCATGCATAATGAAGAGCGGGACCAGCCGAACTGCTCTCGTTGATATCGGCCCCATCGTCAATCAGTTTAGTCATAGTTCGAATATCACCCTTATATGCGGCGTCCTGAAGTGGTCCTGCACAGCCAGCCAGCAAGGCTAATAGTAACAATATGCAAATGGCTTCAGATAATTTTTTCATTAAGCAGAAATTGAATTTTAGTATTGCTAAAATACAAAACCCCGTTTTTTTAAGAAAACAGGGTTTCAGTAATCAGGCATGACATCACTCTCATAAAAGGATTCTTAAGAGTTGTTAACTCATTGACAATGCATTATTCAAATATGATTCTTTGTCTTCCTAATTGATTAAAAAGTCAAGACAGATTCCATTGACTACCATTTGAAAGTATGGATGTCAGTTAAAATTACCAGACGCTTTGTTACAGGAAGCTCATGATATTGATCTGCCGGTTCAAAAATTTCTGATTTGAACCGGCGAAGATGCTGACGGGCGGGACCGACGTGTTGCCGAGGGGAAGGTCACGTGTCCCGCCGGAGAATTTAATACACTTCAGTCGGCCTGATTAATGGCAGACAGCTGCCAGTTACCGCTTGCTACAGGCCTTGCAAAAGTCCAGTATTCTTCAAATTTAACGGGTTCTGTCTTGCTGCCTGCAAGCAAGTCACCGCTTTCACTGACTGTGTAGTCAAGAAGACTCGCGAGGACCCTGGCGGTGATAAAGTCCGTTCCGCCTTCCTGCCATGCTTCCGTGATTTCCGCGGACCTGACGGCGATATTGTCGAGTTTGTTGATCTTCTTTTCCGCTTTCAATTTATCTGCGTCCCTCTGCAAGATGCCGAACATTTCCTGCGTAAGGATATTCTTGACAAGGCTCATGTCGCGGTTAATCCACGCGCCCTGAACCTTGAAGAAGTTATCCATGCAGAGATCTGAAAACCTTGCTTCGTCAAAAGAGGGATCCATCTGACGAATATGGCGCAGTCCCGTTTGGACGTCGGCTTCGGTGTGTCCCTGATCACGGGAAGAATCTGCAAATCCTGTCTGTTGTCCTGTTGATGGGGAAGCGCCCGTTTGGTAAGAGTAGCCTGCCATAGATGCCGCTTCCTTGCGCCTCTTGATGAGCATATATAAGATGTAAAGCAGACCGCCGACGAGGATGATATCCAAAAGTCCGATGCCGCTTCCGCCGAAACCGCCCATTCCCATGCCGTGGCTGAGTCCGCTAAAGAGCATGCTGCCCAGAAAGCCGCCCGCTACGCCCATGGCAAGACTTCGCCACATGCTCGGCTGTTGACTTGGCAATTGCGGAGTCATTGGTTGAGAGGGGGTCATTGACGGACTGGATGGTGATGGCGCCGAGTATGGTTTGCTGGGAGAGCTGAAAGACCGCGAACCGCGGCTTCCCATAGACATGCCTCCTCCCACCCTGGCAAACGCGTCCAGCTCCATTATCCCAATGAAAAAAAACAGGAATACAAAAAGGGTTACTCCTATTTTCCAATTTTTTCGCGACATATTTGCTCCTCCTTCGAGTTACTTAGCATCTGTGCGTATCTCCGGACTGAGAGATACGAGTGCAAACTTTGGAAGCGGATTTTAGAAGATATGTCGCCAAGTGTCAACATCTCCTTTTCGTTTTGTCTTTTTCCGGCAGATGTTGTATTAGAGGCGTCAGTAGGGATCGGCGTGGATATACTTCTCGAGATCATCATAGACAAGAATATTTCATATGCATATAATTGAGGAGTACGTATGGGCGTCTACAACTTAGAGACAGGGATTATACAAGCGGCGGACATGATAGTGCATACCGGGAGCGTAGTCGTGTTTACAGGCGCCGGGGTCAGCACGGAATCAGGCATTCCCGATTTTCGCAGCCCCGGTGGGATATGGACAAGATTCGATCCGGAGGATTTTACCATTCAAAAATTTCTCTCAAGCCCGGAGACGAGAAAAAAACAGTGGCAGATCCTTCTCGATGGAGGTTTGTTTGCCAATGCCCAACCGAACAGGGCTCACCTGGCCGTTGCCATGCTAGAAGAGATGGGCAAACTGAACTGTGTAATCACCCAGAACGTCGACAACCTCCATCAGAAGGCCGGAAACTCTCCGGAGAAGGTCTATGAGCTGCACGGCAATATGCGGTGGTTAAAATGCATGAACTGTGACGCGCGCTATCCTGTGGGTGACGTTGTAGACAGGTTCCGTGCCAAGGAAGAAGTACCCGACTGCGAACACTGCCACGGGATTCTAAAGCCGGATGTAGTTTTCTTTGGCGAACTCCTGCCCGAACGGACGTTAAAAAATGCTACTGCTCATGCCACCAGATGCGAGCTCATGATTGTCATCGGGTCATCACTTGTTGTGTACCCTGCTGCGTACATGCCCGTGTATGCCAAAGAGTCCGGGGCCAAACTGGTGATCATCAACAATACGCCCACGTCCTGCGATGACATGGCGGATGTTGTCATCCATCATTCTGCCGGAGCAGTGATGGAGAGCATAATGGAAGATGTCAGAAAGAGACTCTGAGCGAGAAGATGCCGAACATTGTTCCTATAGAAACGGAAAGACTGAAACTGGTGCCCCTGGATCTCGAGAGTATAAATCCAGACGACCATCAAAAGATTGAACAGAAACTGGGCTTGCAGCTGGCAAGCATGATCCTGGGTGCGCAAATCGACAGGAAAATAAAAGCGGCCATGAGAGCTTCCCTCGAGGATGTGATAAGAAATAAAAAACAGGATCAATGGTATGCCGACTGGCAAAGCGTTCTGATCATACTGAAGAAGGAAAACGCGATCATAGGAGGCTTCTGTTTCCAGAGGTATCCTGATGAAGACGGCACGGTTCAAATCGGATATATGATCAGACCGGAGTATCAGAGAGAGGGATACATGACGGAGGCTCTGAAAAGGGGAGTCTCATGGATATTTGAGCGTCCCGATATATCTGCCTTGCTTGCGGATACTACGAAGTCTAATCTGCCGTCGCACAGGGTGCTGGAAAAGGTCGGCATGGCCGTATATAAAGAAACGGATAATAGTCTCTGGTGGAGGATCGGGAGATGTGCCTGATTATCTTGTCCTATAAGGTCCATGATAGATACCCTCTCATCCTTGCAGCTAATCGGGATGAGTTCTATGAGAGGCCTTCGGCGCCGGTTTCTTTATGGGAGGATGCCGTGGGCGTGATTGCAGGGAAGGACTTGCAGAGGGGTGGAACATGGCTGGGTATCAGGAAAACAGGAAGTCTCGCCATGCTCACCAACTATCGCGAACCAACGCCTTTCGGGCGGAACGCCCCATCACGGGGATGGCTTGTAAGGGATTTTCTCATGGGCGAGGAGGATCCGGAATCATATATCGAAACTGTTGCGGCCAAGAAAGATCAATATAACGGATTCAATATGATCATCGGAGACATGAATCGCCAGTTCTACTTTTCCAACCGTGGTAAAATGCATGAACTGTCACCGGGCCTGTACGGTTTGAGCAACCGCCTTCTCGATACGCCCTGGCCCAAGATCGAGCGGGCGAAAAAGGCGATAGAGTCGCTGCTGGCAAGCAAAGACGATCCTCTTCCGGAAGATATTTTTACGATCCTGAAAGACCGGTTAAAACCGGACGACAGCGAGCTGCCTGATACGGGAGTTGGCTTGGAATGGGAACGGATTCTTTCTTCCATATTCATAACAAGCCCCATATACGGCACCCGCTCCTCTTCAGTTATTATGATTGACAGAAAGAACCATTGCATGTTTATAGAGAGAGTATTTGACGCACATCCTGAACCGTGGATGGAGGCAAGGTTTGACTTCCGGCTTCATGGTAGTTGAGTGAAGTCTTAGGCAGAAGAGAAGGCGCAAAATGACGAGGCGTGAATATCCGGACAGGCCGATTTGTGGAGTCGGGGCTGTCGTAATCAGAGAGGGCAAGGTACTCCTCGTAAGACGCGGTGTTGATCCGAACAAGGGACTGTGGGCGATCCCCGGAGGCTCTCTAAACTTAGGCGAAACCCTGCAGGAAGGCGCGGAAAGGGAGATTCTGGAAGAAACCGGCGTTACCATCAAGGCAGGAGCGCCTGTCTACTCTTTTGATTTCTTCGAAGAGGATAGTGAAGGGCGGATTCGTTTTCACTATGTGGTTGTGGACATGATCGCTGATTACGTATGCGGTGAGGCGAAGGGCGCTGACGATGCTCTCGAAGCGAGGTGGGTTGCACCTGCAGAGCTCAGACATATGAACGTCTCAAAAAATACCCTGAGAATTCTGGATTTTCTCAAGAGTCACTTTCGCAAGGAGGTGTAGTCATGAAGGTCATTTATCACAAAGATTTTAATCAAACATACTGTTCTGATCCTGCCGCTGCGCCGGGCCGCATCGAGGCAGTCGTTAAAGCAATCCCTGACAAATGGACTTTTGTCGATGCGGTTCCTGCCCGGAAAGAAGACATTGCCGCTTGTCATACACCGTCGCACATGGAGAGGGTGGCGAGAGAGGGCGTCTATGATATTGCTGCGCTGGCGGCCGGAGGCGCCATTCAGGCCGCCGAGATTGGCCTCTCTGAGCCATGTTTTGCCGTGATCAGGCCGCCCGGGCACCACGCCTCCGCTAATAGTGCATGGGGATTCTGCTATTTCAACAATATGGCGATTGCCCTCGAAAAGCTAAAACGGGAAAAACGGATCAAGAAGGCCTTCGTGTTGGATATCGATCTTCATTTCGGCGACGGAACAGTGAATATCCTGGAAGGAACCGGTTATGTGTCCATCTGCAATCCTACAGCATCCAACCCGGAAGAATATCTGAAAAATGTGAAAAGCCGCCTTTCTGAGGAGAAGGTAGATATCATAGGGGTATCTGCTGGTTTTGACAATCATGAACAGGATTGGGGCGGGCTGCTTTCCACATCCAATTACACCGCTATTGGAAAAATGGTCAGGGAGGCCGGCAAGAAAAACGATGGAGGCTGTTTCGCCATCCTCGAAGGCGGGTATAATCACTCCGTTCTCGGACAGAACGTAATGGCCTTCATCGAGGGCATGGAAGAGAAGTAAGAAAAATAAGGCAGGGATGGTTGAAATGCCATCCCTGCCTCTGGTATCTCATTTAATGACCGATTATTCCGCGAGGACTATTTCAGTATCCCATCTTCTTCATGAAGCCCTGTCCGCCCAGGGGTTGTCTCTCTACCAATTGCCCAACCTTTACCCTTTTTAAGTCTTGCGGTTTACCTTCAACTGTGGCCCACGCGCTTTCTGCCTGGACCTGGTCTGTTACGGTAAGCTCAACAGGCAATTTCACGATGTTGCAGGTTATCTTCTTGCTTCCACTTACAGGATCTTCATCCTCCATTTCTTCAAATGTGTAAGCAATCATCTTTGTGCCCGGCTTGATCCCGACTTTTTCGCCAATGTTCAAATTTGCATATCTTTCCTTCTCGTCCTGGCGTGTGCGCAATTGTCTTATGTAACCTTTGACTGTGAACCATTTAGAAAGCTTTGGTCTCGCATCTTCCAATCCTTTAGACGCGGCCTTCTTGATGCCGCCGACGAGGGCATCATAGTTAGGGTAGGGGATTTTGCCGATGATGTGTTTCCCATGCACCTTATCGGAAAAGAGAACCTCCCCCGTTTCCACATCCAGAATTCTCATGGTCAACTCCGTGCCGATGTTCCAGCCTTCCTGAGATTCCAGACCGGCTGCCGTTAGCGAACCTAAGAAGTCAACGCCCCAGTTGCCGCTGCCTCCTTTGCCCAGACCCTGCCTGGCAGACTCAAAGGTCTTGTAGGAGAGATCAACGTTATTGACGGAACCTGTGATGATGTATTTCACGCCGGCAAATTTTCCGAGTCTTACCAACGTCGATTCATCCACGAGTCCCGAACGCTGGAACTTTTGTTCCGAAATAATTTTGTCCATTTCCTTTCTTGTAAAGACCTTCGCCCCTCCCATGTTTACCAGTTCGTCCGTGAAGCCGTCTTCAACACTCTCCGAGAGCTTTGCATTTATCTGTCTCTGCGTCACTTCAGAGTCTCTCTGAAACTGTCGCTTTTCCTTGGTACCCCAGACGACGCCCGCGGCTCCGGGAACGCCCCCTACGGCGGCGCCCCCTACGGCAGTTCGCTGACTCGCTCCCTGAACATGTGCCTGTACCACATTGGCGTAATCAAAGGTCGAGTTGTTGGTGAAATTGACGACAGCGACTTTCGGGAGCATGGCATCATACGCTGATTTGCATACTTTCGGCGGAGACTCTTTCGGCCCTTTGTCTATAGGATATGCCATGGGATCGATCTTTGGCACAGTCGCGCAGGCAGCCAAAAAGAATGTTGCAAGAAAAAGCAGGGCGAATTTCTTAAACATAAAGCTCTCCTCCTTATTTCTGGTAGTCCAATTGCAGGGAATAGGGTGAAAAATTTACAACGTTAAAATTACCTTTTTGTTTTAGGCTGTTGGCCAGGTAGATCGAGTTTTCAGGGTAGCTGACTATAAATTCCCCCATCTGTTTATCCTCCACCCCTGTTACCCAAACAATGTTCTGCAGAGTGTTCTTGATTTCCATGTTCGTATCAAGGTCGGTTACCCCCGTGACCTTTACATTTATCCTCTTGACATTGCCCTGGACGTAGGATGCAACTTTATCAAGTATCTTGGGGGTCAATTTTTCTGCGAGGTCTTTAAGGCCTTCGGCGGCGGCATCCTCAACATTGTTCGCGAGCCCTTTGCCCTGCGCCGTATCTGCAGTAAGAATCTCCATATTGCCTGTCTTGTTGTTCTTGGCCACGATGCGATAGGTCAGTCTTACAGTAACATTGTTGAATGGCATGGAGAGTCCATATCCAATGTCCTCGCCCTTCTTTGTCGATATGGTATAATCCACTTTGCCGATGATGATGATGTTGGAGAGGAACTTGTACATCATGCTCCTCACGGCCATGGTGCTCCCGCTTTGCACCGCCTTTTCGATTTCGCGTGCATCGACAGCCTGCGTCGGAGCGACGTCGATGACCTTGTAGTTTTGATCGGTAAGTTTCCCGATAAGGGTCTCTGAAAGGATATTTGTTTCCTCGAATTCATCTCCGCGTTTGCCCGGTTTCCGTGCGGGGATAAAGACGGCGAGTGAGTTGTTCAGGGCAAGGGAGGAAACGGCTTCCCTCGCCTTGGCAGGTTCAACACAGGCCGAGATTTTTACGGTGATTATGTCCTCCTTAGTGGCCTCGTCAAGGACTCTGTAGCTCTTGATGACTCCCCCAACCTGCGTCTTTATCACGTCTTCGACGAGTGTGAAATTTTGCACAAAGCTCTGTGCCTTGATTTGTGTTCCGACTGTCTGCTCGATGGCCGCCCACTTGGCTCTGGCAATGGCCTCCGTTTTTGCCGAAGGGAGATCGTTATTGATGATAGCTGCTTCTCCCTGGGTATTCACGCACTTTTCCTGACAAAGGCCCGCTGACGCGGAGACGAAGCTCAGTAACAGTAAAACAATAACGATACTTATTCTGTGCATTTTGCCCTTTCCTCCGATCTTAGGATCATAAGAAACGCCAAGGACTATACTGAAAAGGGCAGGGTTTGTAAAGTACATTATATTCTTGCATGTCGCAAGAACGTTGTCTTTTTCTCTTTCTCACTTGCCTATGCAGAAGGTCGAGAATATTCTTTCCAGTATCTCTTCAGTAACCGTTTCGCCTGCTACTTCGCCAAGGCTTTCAAGTGCTTGGCGGATATCAAGGGCGGATAATTCAGGAGAAAGTCCCTGGCGGATGCCGTCCCCGGCTTTTGACAGGAGGTCCCTCGTTTTTTCGATGGCCATCTTCTGGCGGATGTTGGAGACAACGGTGAGGGTGTGGCCACATTCTGAACCATTTAGAACGAGACTGTGGATGGCATCTTTCAGTGCCGGTATGCCGTCGCCGTGTTTTGCTGAAATCCAGATGGGCGGCATGACATCGGGATACAGGCCTGCCAACTCATTTCCGTCGAGGACATGAGGAAGATCGGCCTTGTTGATGACCAGGAAGAATTTCTTTGTCTTGCACCACTCGATGACCTCGATGTCCTCTCTTGTTAACCGTTCGCCGCCGTCGATAACTACTATCACCACATCCGCCTGTGAGAGTTTTTCCCATACCAGATCGACGCCTTCTTTTTCGGCGATATTCTGCGGTTCTCTCAGGCCTGCCGTATCAGTGAGTTTCACAGGCACCCCTTTGATGGAGATGGTCTCTTCAATGAAATCCCTCGTTGTTCCCGGCATGGCTGTCACAATTGCCCTTTTTTCACCAAGAAGCCTGTTTAACAGACTCGACTTCCCCACGTTCGGCCTTCCCGCAATAACGGCATTGACGCCATCCCTGTATATTTTCCCCTCCCCGTATGTCAGGGCAAGTCGGCTGAGTTCATCGACGATGACTGTGATATCTTCGGCGGCAGTTGGAAGATTACCGAGCGCGACATCGTCGTCCGAGAAATCGATGGATGTTTCGAGGACGGCGAGGATATCAATGATTGCGTTGCGGAGTGTTTCGATTCTGCCGGCCAAGTCACCTTTGAGGCGGGAGACGGCAAGGTCAAGCGCCCTGTCAGTTTGTGCCATGATCGTTTCCGCAACCGCCTCCGCCTGCGAAAGATCGATTCGGTCGTTGAGAAAGGCGCGTTCGGTAAATTCACCACGTTTTGCAAGACGCGCACCTGCTTTGATGACTTCTGAAAGCACGGACTGAAGAATAAAAGCGCTGCCATGGCAGTTGATCTCGAGAATGTCCTCTCCCGTATAAGAGTGAGGTTTCATCATGAAGGAAATGAGAACTTCGTCGATGACTCTGCCCGTGTCAGGTGAAATAATGTCTCCGTGATATAGTCGATGGCTGTGGAAACCGCCAGTCTTGTTTGACGGCCTAAAAATGAGGGAGGCAATATCTCCGGATTTGGGACCGCTCACGCGTATGATGCCGATGGCTCCCGTACCCGGCGGAGTGGCTATGGCCGCTATCGTTTCTTCCAAGTCTAATAACCTCTCGAAAGCCAAATACTAAGTGAAGAAAGGAGCGGTGACAAAGGCGAAAGGCACAAGATGCGTTCTCTGACAAGTTCCGGTTAACACTCGCCCAAAGTGCAAAATATACAAAGGTGCACAGCCTTAGCTTGCCCTGAACTCGTGGAAGAATGGATAAGCGGAATTACAGTTTCGGGCACACGGCACACCGCCAGACCTAACTCTTCTTGGCCGGCATGATCACGATTTTCCTGAATTCCCCTTCGCCTCGGCTTTTTGTCGTCAATGACTCGTCGTTTTGCAGGGCAAGATGGATGACGCGACGGTCATGGGCGTTCATGTGTCCGACAGTCAGCGCCTTCTTTGATTTTCTCACTTTTTCTGCCAACCTTTCTGCCAGGGCAATGAGTGACTCTTCCCTTTTCTTTCTGTAGGATTCCGTATCCACAACGATCATCTTGCGGTTATTTGTATTCTTGCTTACTGACTTGCTCACAATGTACTGTATGGCATCTAAGTTCTGCCCTCTCTTGCCTATAAGCAAGCCACTGCCATCACCTTTGATATTCAGCAGAATCGTATCATCAGTTTCTTCAACGGTTAATGGGCAATCGAGGCTCATTCTCTGCAAGATGCCTTGCAGGATGCTTTTTGCCCTCATTGCGGGGCTCTCTGCGGAGTCTTCCGGCGCCGCCGGTTCTGTTGCATCTGAGACACCAGATGATTTTCTTTGAGCACCTTTTCCCGATTGTGCAACCGGCGCATCCATGGCCATATCAATGGACATGATACTTGCCCTAATTTTTGCCTTTTTAGAGCCGATGCCGAGGAATCCCGCCGCGCCGTCTGAAATGATCTCTATGTTAAGTTTTTCTCTCGGTACGTTGAATTTGCTGCAGGCCTTCTCAATAGCCTCGTCTATTGTCTTCCCTTCGATCTCTGTAGAATTCATAGTAACTACCTCAATTCACTATCTGCTCTTATTAATGTAGTATTGCTGCCCGATACTCAGTATGTTTTGAAAGAGCCAGTAAATAACCAGACCCGATGGAAAATTTACAAATAGAAATGTGAAAACCACGGGCATGAACATCATGATTTTTTGTTGCATGGGATCTCCCATGGAAGGGGTCATTTTTTGCTGGATGAGCATGGTAGCACCCATGATAATCGGCGTAATGTAGTAGGGGTCCTTTGCCGACATATCCTGTATCCACCAGTAAAAAGGGGCGTGGCGGAGTTCAATGGAATACATGAGAGCCTTGTAGAGCCCGAAGAAGACGGGTATCTGAATGACCATGGGCAGACATCCCCCCAAGGGGTTTACCTTGTGCGTCTTGTACAAGGCCATGGTTTCCTGACTCAGTTTTGCCTTGTCACTCTTATACTTTTCGCGGAGTTCGGCTATCTTCGGTTGCAGTTTCTGCATCTCCTTCATGGACTTGTAGCTCTTGTTGCCCAGAGGCCAGAAGATAATCTTTATCAGGATGGTCAGGATGATAATGGCGATGCCGTAGTTGTGGACATAGCTGTTGAGAAATTTGATGGAGATCAAGAGCGGCATGGCGAGCCACTTCATCCATGAGCCGAAATCTATAGCATTCTCGAGGCCGACTCCCTGGGCCTTGAGGATGTCATTCTCCTTGGGTCCAAGGTATAACGAGTAGCCGAACGACGCGACCTGTCCGGGAGGGATAATTGTGGGCGTGCCTTTCAGGTTCACAGAAACCATATTCCGGGGATCCACGGAAAGAGAAAGACTGGTCAGCGTTGGGTTTTGGGGCACCATGGCGGCAAGAAAATATTTGCTTTCATATCCCGCCCAGGCAATGTCAGGGCCTGCTAATTTTCCTGATTCAATTTTTTTGACTTGGTAACGCTCTACGTCTTTGGCAATGTAAGAAATGGGTCCGTCATGCCCGTAACTGTCTGATTCTGATTTCGGGTCCACATACTGATTCCAGGAAAGAAGGGCACTTTCACTGAGAGCTGCTCTTGATACGTTATGTATTCTCACTTCTAAATCAAAGGCATATTTATCAGGATAGAAGGTGAATATCTTTTCTTCTGTCATCTCGTTGGCGAATGTTTGCTTCAAGGTGAGTATGCGGCTCTCAGGACTTTGTGTCATATCTATCGACACCGTATCCGAGGTGAACACACTTTCAGGGTGTACAGCTACACTTGATTCGGGAAAAGTCATCGTGAGTGGTTTCGGCATGCCGTCCATGATGTGCACGAGTTCAATAGGTTCCGAATCTCTGTCAAGAGAGCTGCGGTAGTTCTTCAGTCTGTAAGATTTCAGGCTGCCGCCTTTAGTGGAGAAAACGGCCCTATAAAGAGAAGTCTCCACGGGGATATCCTTTTCGGTTCCCATGACCGGCTTTGAAAGAATGGTTCCGCCTTTAACCGGCGCCGCCACCTTGCCGGCGGGCTTTTCTTTAACTGCCGTCTCCTGCCGGGTGGGTTCCGGTTGTTGCTGGGGCGGCTTTTTGACAAAAAATGCCTGCCAGGCAAGTATGACAGCCACTGACAGGATTATGGCAAGAAAGGCCTTCTTGTCCATTAAATACCTCCGTACTTTAGTTCTGGTTTATTTTACTGGATCGTAACCGCCGGGGTTAAGAGGATGACACCGAAACAGCCGCAGCAGGGCAATGTACGGTCCTCTGACTGGGCCATATCTCCGGATTGCGTCTATGGCATACTCGGAACAAGATGGGTAAAAACGGCAACATGGGGTAAAAAGAGGAGAGATGCACATCTGATATAATCGGACAAATACAATAATAATTTTTCCCAGAATTTGCGCAAACGTTATCTCATGCATCTGATTTCTTGATTAAGCGGCTTTCTAACTCTGTGCATACATCTTGATATGCTAATCTTGTTATGTTTCTTTTTGCAATTATCACGATGTCTTGCGGAGCAGAAAGCCTTGATCTGTTCAATCTGAAGAACTCTCTTACGAGACGTCTAATCCTGTTTCTCTCTACGGCGCTCCCCACCTTTTTAGTGACCGTTATTCCCAGTCTGCTAATGCCCATCTCATTCTTGCATGCGACGATGGTGAAATGTTCCGAATGGCTGCGCACCCCCTGCTGATAGACGGTCAAATAATCTCTTCTCTTGCTGATTCTTACGCACTTGTCAAAGGATTGTTTTTCCATAGACCGCTTTTTAGGGTGTTAAACGGCCAACCTCTTTCTGCCCTTAGCCCGTCGGCGGCTCAGGACCAATCTCCCTCCCCGCGTAGACATTCTAACTAGAAAGCCGTGGGTTCTTTTCCTTTTCGTGTTGCTGAAATTTGTCAGATTTTTTTTCATTCACTCGACCCCGCTGAAAAATATTAAGATGTACCATTAACCATACCCGGATTTATTTGTCAAGGTTAAATTGGATGTGCGGAATTGATACCTATTGATATTTCTCTTTAATGTTCATATAATGCAGCCGGAGAGTGGGAGATGAAAAAAGAGAACAAAACAAAATATCAGCTTCTTAAAGAATTGTTTGACTTGAGTCAGCGGGTCGCAGAATTCGAAAGATTGGAAGTTGAACACAAACTTGCGGATGAGATATTATCTGAAAGTGAAATTCGCTACCGCCGGATGGTAGATGCCGTCACCCCTTATACTTATTCCGTTGAAGTACAAGAAGGGCGGGCTGTCAATACAAGGCATAGCGCAGGTTGCATGGCTGTCACCGGCTATGATCAGCAAAATTATGAACATGACCCGAATCTCTGGTATTCTATGATACACCCCGAGGATCGTACACTCGTGGAAAATGCGGTTGGCAGGATTATGGCTGGTGATGATGTTTTGCCCATTGAGCACCGCTTGTTGCGCCATGACGGCGTGGTTGTCTGGGTGCGCAACACGATGGTTCCTTATCGTAGCGAAAACGGTCAATTGCTCCGGTATGATGGTTTGATAGAGAACATTACCGAGCGCAAAAAAATGGAAGAGGAACTTCTCAAAGCAAAGAAACTCGAATCCGTAGGCACTCTTGCAGGTGGCATAGCTCACGATTTCAACAACCTGTTGCAGGCTATTTTGGGCAGCATCTCTCTTGCTAAGATGCACTCTGACCCGGGTGATAAGATTCACAAGTTCTTGGACACTGCGGAGAAGGTATCAATGCGTGCGAGCGATATAACAAAGCAATTGATCACCTTTGCTCAGGGAGGGGCGCCGGTAAAAAGGACGATGTACATAGGAGAGTTTATAAAGAATACGGTGCTCTTCTTTCTCGGCGGTTCCAATGTGACTGCCAAGTTTTACATAGACGCTGACTTAACCCCTGTTGATGTCGATGAGGGGCAGATAAGACAGGTGATTCACAGCATGGTAAGCAATGCCACGGAAGCAATGCCTGACGGGGGCACTCTCACGATTACCGTGGAAAATGTTGACATCGACGTAACGGACGAGCTTCCCTTAAACGAGGGGAAATACGCAAAGGTGACGCTGTCCGATTGCGGCACCGGGATACCCCGGGAGAATATCTCAAGAATATTTGATCCCTTCTTCACGACAAAGGAAAT
This sequence comes from Syntrophaceae bacterium, assembly GCA_003142635.1. GTDB lineage: Bacteria > Desulfobacterota > Syntrophia > Syntrophales > UBA2185 > Fen-1135. The sequence continues at coordinate 17,202 of PLMX01000227.1, forward strand.
GGGGTCCCAAAAAGGGACGGGACTCGGGCTTGCCATATCTTATTCCATCATCAAGAACCACAATGGTCTGATAACAGTTGAATCTGAAATAGGTGTTGGAACAACTTTTCATATCTACCTTCCTGCCTCGAAGAAAGATATCGCCGTGAAAGAGCCTGCGAAGGATGAACCTCCTGCGTGTTAGGCGAGGTCGTTTGCCCCTGATGTCGAGACCATGCAGTATTGAACAAATGTTTGCGAAGAGTTGGGTGCAACAAGGGGAAATTTCTGAAGCGTCACAACCGGTGCAGATTAGCTTATCATTCAAACCGTGTGTAAAGGGGAAAAGCCCAGTGCCATTTTGGTTACGTGAAGTTATGTCAGTATTTCATACTGCCGAAGATTACCAGACGCAGCATCTTGAGCAGATCAACGCCCTTGAAAGGCTTGGCGAGAAAATATTGACCGCCGACGATATTATTCTTGGGGAGTTCACTTGACTTAACAGCGCCCGTAAGGAAGATGATGGGGATCTGATCGGTGCCCGGATTTTCTTTCATTTCTGCTGCTACGCNNCCGGTTCTGCTGCTACGCTCGACCCGTCTATATCGGGCATCACTATATCAAGTATGACAGCGTCAGGTTTCAATGATTTAGATTTTTCCAGACCTTCCTCTCCGGAATACGCCGTATATACCTCGTAATCATTTGCCTTGAGCCAAGATTCCACAATATTAACAATATCGTGATTGTCGTCGACAACAAGAATCCTATTTCCCATCGCGCCACCCGAATATTCATGCCGATGATATTGAAGCTCAAAGGCAATATAACAACAGACTTGAAGTGAAAGTGTATGTTTCCGCTTATCCTTCCGTTTATTTCTTCGGGACCAGCCGCCATCTCGAGGTCATCCAATGCTGTCTTACGGGCTCGTAAATCAATACATCCTTTCGGCAACCAATGGGATGCTTTCAAATGCGGCCGGCGCACAGAGCTTTGTTATATGGTAATCTTCATTCAAATTGATAGTCATGCCGGACTGATCGGATTTTGCAACGGTTCCCGTAACATTTATGAGAATTGTTCTGCCCGATTTTCCCGGTCTTGTAAAATTGAGAATGATATCCAGATTTACCTGCAAATTCTCCGGAAGAGGTTCATCCGTACGGAAAATTACTTCTCTTGCGGAAATACTTGCAGTCCTAAGGAAAAAACTCCGCGCCTCATTATCTGATATAAACTCAATTCTGGCGGGAACTTCGATATCGTACCTCTCAAATTCCATGGTCAAATACGCCCCGTCCTTTCCTAAGAGTTAAATTATTTTGCCATACGGGCATTACGAATACCCATGACTTGTGCTTATCAGAAAGGCAAGCAGGAAGCATGCCACCAATATAGCAAAATAATTGCAAATAATTTCGTATACATATCACCTGATACCCATGAGACATGGAAAAGAAAGTCCATCTTTTGATCAGTGGATGGCAAAAAATTGCCGCATCAAGTCAAGCCGTCGGCGTACGCGATGCTCGTAAGAAGATACCTCCCTTCCGAGCAGCGGCGGTTTATTCGAGGGTATTCTTTCATAACCGAGTAGCATTATCACCTTCGCAAATTTGTCTTTACCCAAGTTTAATAATTCTGCCGGTAATACTTATAGTACATGTGTCATCATTTTTGCGATTTTACTTAATGACTGCCTTTCCCGCATCTGAGATTGCATGGATATGCCGGGGAAAAGCATGCATGAATGCGGCCATTTCTGTGTTGCAGGAACGGATAAAGTCTGCCTATTATAGCACGCAATTTTTTGCAGAAATGTATTCAGGAAGAGGTGTTTGGATGGATCAGTTCCGGATGGTTACCGAATTTGAGCCAAAGGGTGACCAGATAAAGGCCATCCCGAAGCTTGTCGATGGTATTGAGAAAGGAGCTCAACATCAGGTGCTCCTCGGTGTTACAGGTTCGGGCAAAACATTTACCATCGCCAATGTCATTTATGCGGTTCAGAGGCCTGCCCTGGTGATTGTACACAATAAGACGCTGGCTGCCCAGCTCTACGGTGAATTCAAGACTTTGTTTCCTGATAATGCCGTGGAATACTTTGTGAGCTACTACGATTATTATCAACCGGAAGCCTATATACCGAGCACAGACACGTACATCGAAAAAGATTCGTCAATCAATGAGGAAATCGACAAGCTGCGACATTCTGCGACCCATTCCCTCTTGGAACGGAGCGACGTCATCATTGTTGCCAGCGTTTCCTGCATTTACGGTCTTGGCTCTCCGGAGGCCTACCATGGCATGCTACTCGCCCTGGAACAGGGGATGGAGTTTCCTCGGGATGAGATGTTAAGAAGACTGGTTGAGATTCAGTATGAGCGCAATGACATCGATTTTCATCGCGGAACCTTCCGAGTGCGCGGCGATGTGGTCGAGATATTTCCGGCGTATGAAGAAGAAAAGGCGATCCGGGTCGAGTTCTTTGGAGACGTCATCGAGTCCATTTCCCTTGTTGATCCCCTCCGGGGAAGAAAATTAAATCCCGTGCAGAAGATGTCCGTTTATCCCGGCAGTCACTACGTGACAACGAGGGACAATATGAAAAGGGCCATAACCGCAATCAGGCAGGAACTCGAGGAGAGGCTCGGTGAACTCCGCACGCAAAATAAACTCCTTGAGGCGCAGAGGCTCGAACAGCGGACAAAGTTCGATATCGAGATGATGGAGGAGATGGGCTACTGCCAGGGCATCGAGAATTATTCCCGTCATCTCACGGGGAGAAGGCAGGGAGCGCCGCCTCCCACCCTGATGGAGTATCTGCCGAAAAATGCCCTTGTCATCATCGATGAGTGTCATGCCACAATCCCCCAGCTGATCGGCATGTACCGGGGTGATAGAGCCCGCAAGGAGACCCTCGTCAATTACGGTTTCCGCCTTCCTTCGGCCCTCGATAACCGGCCGTTGATGTTTGCAGAATACGAGGGCTTTGGGAACGAAAGGATATATGTATCGGCGACGCCTGCTCTGTATGAACTCAAGAAGGCTAAAGGACGTGTTGTTGAGCAAATCATACGGCCCACGGGGCTTGCGGATCCGGAAATAATTGTGAAGCCCGTGAGCCATCAGGTGGATGATCTCCTTTGCGAGATCCGTGAAAGGGTGAGAAAAGGCGAGCGCGTCTTGGTGACCACGCTTACCAAGAGGATGGCGGAAAATCTCGCGGCCTACTACCAGACCTTGGGCGTCAAGGTCAGGTATCTTCATTCAGACATTCACACCCTTGAGCGGGTAAGCATCATCCGGGACCTGCGTCTCGGGGAATTTGATGTCCTGGTAGGGGTTAATCTCCTCAGGGAGGGCCTTGATATACCGGAGGTATCCCTTGTCGCCATTCTCGATGCCGACAAGGAGGGGTTTCTTCGCTCCGAGCGTTCCCTGATGCAGACGAGCGGCAGGGCGGCGAGAAATTTATCGGGACAGGTGATAATGTACGCCGACAAGATTACTGAATCGATCAAAGCCTGTCTTAATGAAACAAAAAGGCGCAGAATAATCCAGACACGCTATAACGAAGAGCACAACATCACTCCCGAGTCCATCAAGAAAGGCATCAATGATATACTTGCTTCAATCTATGAAGCGGATTATATTACCGTGCCTGTCAGTTCAAAGGAAAGAGAGGTCATCGCCTCGGAAGAAGAGTTGCCCGTTATGATCAGGAAATTGAAAGAGGAAATGAAAGAGGCGGCAAGAAATCTTGAATTTGAGAAGGCCGCGGGGCTCCGGGATAAGATTAAGGAGCTGACGAGCATATTACTGGAAATGGGAGAAGAGGTCTGATTTCGTGTTTATTAAAAAGACGATCTCCATACTCACATTGTTGACTGTTCTTACGCTCCTCGCGCTCTCAGATATCTCGCATGCTGAGACCCTGACGGACCAGGTGCGCACTCAAATTGTCAATAGGATCGGGGGGCCGGAACCGTCAGCGAAAATCGCACCTCCTGAGGGATTACCGTCCCTTTCACCGCTGCTCTTTCAATTCTATGAGGGACGTGAATTTCGGCCCGCCTGGAGCGATGACTTCGGTCCTTCTCCGGAGGCGGAGGATTTTCTGGAAGTGATCCGCTCTGCTTATCGTGAAGGATTAAATCCCGAAGATTATCAACTCAATAAAATTGAAGAAGGGCTGTCCGATTTATATGCGAGTCAGATTGGATTAGAACCATATGATGTGGCAGAACTTGCCGGTCTTGATCTGATATTGACGCAGGCTTTCTTCCTTTATGCGTCTCACATGGTTGATGGCCGTGTAGATCACCAAAATATTTATCCTGATTGGGTTGTGAACGAGAAATCTGTTGATCTGGCGGCGGTCCTTAACGAAGCACTTGAAGCGAAAGAGATGCAGAAGACTCTTGCTGATCTGGAGCCCCCTTATCCGAGATACGCCGGGTTGAAGGAAACATTGGTCCAGTATCAGGCCATTGCTGAAAGCGGCGGATGGGCGCAAGTCCCATCGGGACCCAAGTTGCAAATGGGATCGCGGGGCAAGAGGGTGGCTATATTGAGGCAGAGGCTTATTATCTCGGGCGACCTCGCGGCGACGGTGCAGGACAAACCCTACGTCTTTGACCGCGATTTAGAGTCGGCGGTGCGAAAGTTTCAAAAAAGACATGGTTTGAAGGATGACGGGAGAGTCGGCAAATCAACATTGAAAGATATGAACGTCCCCGTGGAGACACGGATACGCCAGATAGCCCTGAACATGGATCGCCTGCGCTGGCTTTCTGATGATATGGGACGGAATTATATTTTCGTAAATATCGCTGATTTTTCTTTGGAGGTAATGGAAGATGAACGGCCTGTGATGGTGATGCGCATCATAGCGGGGAAAGACGAGCAGCGGAGCTGTGTCCTGAGCGCCAAGATGACCTACCTGGAGTTGAATCCGTTCTGGAGGGTGCCGGACAGTATCGCGGCCAAAGAGATATTGCCTCAAATAAAAAAAGAGCCGGGTTACCTCGAGCAAAAAAACATAAAAGTATTTAAGGACTGGAAGGACAATGCAAAGGAAATGGATCCGAGGCTGATAAGCTGGCCCCGCGTAAGGGCGAGCAATCTGGGATATAAATTCCGTCAGGAGCCCGGCCCCTTGAATCCCTTGGGGAGGATAAAATTCATTTTCCCCAACGAATGCGAAATATATCTCCACGATACGCCAGCGCGCCACCTCTTCGGGAGGACCCGCAGGGATCTCAGCCACGGTTGCATACGCGTGGAAAAGCCCGTTGAGCTCGCAACCTATCTCCTCAGAAACAAGGAAACATGGATGCAAAAGAAGATATTGACGGAAATCAAGAAAGGGAAAAGACAGGTGGTCATGCTTACCGAGCCTGTCAACGTCCATATTTTCTACGGCACTGCGTGGGTGGACCGCGACGGGGTTTTGCAATTCCGCAATGATATTTATCATGCCGATGAAATAGCATATGACCTGCCCGTTAAGAGAGGACACGTCGCCGGTGCGACACAGTGACCTGTGTGGAGAGCATTTTTCAACAACTTCCATTCCAGCCATTGAAGACATCCTATAACTATAGATGTGGCGAAATTAAATGACTGATCAATTAATCGTCAGGTTAAAGAATGCACCCGCATCGCCGGGCGTCTACCTCATGAAAGATAAGGATGGCAAAGTCATCTACGTGGGCAAGGCCGGCAATCTGAAGGACCGCATCAGGAACTATTTCGGCAGAACGGACGGTCGGTCCATGGTCTCCTTCCTCATCGCGAAGGTCCGTGATGTAGAATTTATATTGACAGATACGGAAAAGGAGGCCCTCATCCTGGAGAACAACCTGATTAAGGAGCACAGGCCTCGTTATAACGTCAATTTCAGGGATGACAAGACTTACTTCAACATACGGATGGATCCGGCCGCCGCCTTCCCGCGCTTCCAACTGGTCAGACGCCCGAGAAGAGATGGAGCCCGCTATTTCGGACCGTACCCGTCGAGTGCTGCGGCGAAAGAAACGCTCCGTTTTATTCAGTCCATATTCCGTCTCCGGACGTGCACAGACCGGGAAGTATTATTCAGAAAAAGACCCTGTATTGAATACCAGATCAAGCGATGTCTTGCTCCCTGTGCCGGATTCATTGATAGGGCATCTTATGAAGGATTGGTAAGTGACAGCATGGCGTTTATGGAAGGGCGCGAAAGGAAACTGGTTGCCGACCTTAGTTCACGCATGGATACTGCTTCCGAATACTTGCGCTTTGAAGAGGCGGCGGTCATGAGAGACACGATTGCCGCCATCGAAGAAACTTTGGAGAAACAGACGGTAGTCTCCAGATTCTTAATGGATCGCGACGTATTTGGCATACATCGCAAAGGGAACCTGACACAAATATGCATACTGTATGTAAGAAAAGGGAAGATTATCGGGAAAAAGCAATTCCCCCTATTCAGGATTGGAAGCCCTTCTTCTGAAATACTGTCTTCTCTTTTGAAACAATACTATGACGGCGGTGCTTATATCCCCGACGAAATAATCATTCCGCTTGATATAGAGGATCGAGCAGTCACGGCGGAATGGCTCTCGGAAAAGAAAGGGAAGAAGGTATCAGTGACGACGCCGAAAAGAGGCCATGGGATGGAACTGCTCAAGATAGCGGCAAATAACGCCAAAAGCATATTCGAAATGGAAAGACATAGAACCCCTACGGAAGAAACACTCAGTTTGCTTGCGAGGGAGCTTATGCTGAGAAATATACCACGGCGGACAGAGTGCTTCGACATTTCCAATATTGGCGGCAAGTACGCGGTGGGATCAATGGTCACCTTCGTTGATGGAAAGGCACGGAAGTCAGGATACAGGCGCTTCAGAATCAAGACCGTTCAAGGGGCCGATGATTATGCCATGATGTACGAAATCCTAAACAGGAGATATCGGGGAAAAGTCAATCTTCCGGATATGATTGTTGTGGACGGAGGAAAAGGACAATTGGGCGTAGCTGATGCTGTCTTGAAAGATTTAAATATAGAAGGCGTTGATGTTGTTGCTCTGGCGAAGGAGCTCAGGCAAAGTCATACCGATAGAAGCGAGGATCGAGCTTTCATCGTAGGAAAGAAGGACCCTGTGTACGTTTCAAAATGGCCTGAAGCGCTTTTCCTGCTGCAGAGGGTGAGAGACGAAGCGCACAGATTTGCCGTTGCCTATCATCGCCGGTTGAAAGGGAAGGAGGATTTCCACTCTCTGCTCGATGAAATTACGGGCATCGGCACGGCGAAGAAGAAGGCGTTGCTTACACTCTTCGGTGATGTCGGCGGGATCAGAGATGCGTCCCTGCAAGAACTGCAAGGGGTTCAGGGTATCGGCAGAAAGACTGCCGCAAAGATCCAGGCCTTTCTTGAGGAACGGGCGGGAGCCGGTGATTTATGAGCTACCTGTCCATTTTGATTATTGCCGTGGGGTTGGGAATGGATGCCTTCTCCGTGGCTGTTGGTGTGGGAGCAAGCGTCAGGGCAGTATCATGGGGAGCAGTCTTTCGGCTTTCCTCCTACTTCGGACTGTTCCAGTTCTTTATGCCTGTGGCGGGGTGGTTTGCCGGAGTATCGGCGGCCAGTATCATTGCCGGATACGACCACTGGATCGCTTTCGGACTTCTTGTCCTTGTGGGCGGAAAAATGATCATTGAATCATTTACCGGGGAAACAAAGGTCCACACTACGGACCCGACAAGAGGGCTGACTGTCGCGATACTCTCCGTGGCTACGAGCATTGATGCCCTTGCCGTCGGCTTCAGCTTCGCTCTCTTGCAGATACCTGTATTCTATCCCAGCATTGTTATCGGTATAGTTGCTTTCCTTATGACTATGTGCGGCATGTTATTCGGAGAGAAACTGGGGGCGATCTTCGGCAAAAAAGTGGAAATATTTGGCGGTATCCTACTGATAGGAATCGGCGTGAAAATATTGATGGAACATATGGCATGAAGGGGCAATTGAGAATGACAGAATCAGTATATTATACTTCAACAGCCACGAAATTTGGCGATGTGGGAATCGTTTGGAGGGGTCAAGATGGCGGCGCAACAGTCGTGAGAATCTTTCTGCCCGCTCGCGACAAGGCGACTGAAGACCTTATCCGACGCTCCTTTCCGGGAGCGGGCAGAGGGTCTCACAGAACAGCGGAGCAGGTGGTGAGGATCATCCAGGGGTTGGCAGCAGGACGGGACGTTACTTGTTCCGAGAATTTTTTGGATATGTTGGTATGCGGGGAGTTTCAGAGACGGGTGCTAAGTCAGTTGATGCGGATTCCACGAGGAAAGGTCAGCACTTATGGGCGGATTGCAGAAAAAAGCAGGGCTTCAAGAGGCGCGCGAGCGGTGGGAAACGCCCTGGCGATGAATCCTTATCCTCTGATTGTACCATGTCACCGTGTGATTCGGTCAGACGGTTCGCTGGGTGGCTTCGGGGGCGGGCTGAAGATGAAAAAAGACCTCCTCATCATGGAGGGCGTTACATTTGATGTAAAGGGGAGGGTCCCGGCTGAATTCCTCTGCTGAACGTCCGTGACGGCGTCAGATGTGGGTTTACGGCTTCCGGGTTTCTTTCATTACAACGAGGTTATCACGGTGTATAATCTCATCGTAATCTTTGTGACCTAAGACCTGTTCGATCTTGGTTGTTTTCAGTCCCATGATTTTTCTCACGTCAGAGGAGCTGTAATTAACCAGCCCTTTTGCAAGAGTTTCTCCTCTGATGTCGACACAGGTAACCGGGTCACCTACGGAGAAATCACCTTCTACAGCAGCAACGCCCGATGGCAGCAGGCTTTTTCCTTCCTTAATCAGGGCGTCCCTTGCCCCGTCGTCGATAATTAGTTTACCGCGTGATTTGAGGGTAAAAGCTATCCAGTGCTTTCTGCTGCGCAGGCGGTCGTTCGTCGGCAGGAAAAGCGTTCCTACGTCCTTGCCGGCGAATATATCATGCAGTACGCCCTTTCTCTTGCCCGGCGCTATAATACATGGAAGTCCGGAAGATGTTACCGCCTTTGCGGCAATGACCTTGCTCTTCATGCCGCCCAATCCGACAGATGTCGTATCATCCGTTGCCGCCGATTCTATCTCCTCTGTAAACTCTTTTACCAGTGAAATAAGTTTTGCTTTAGCAGACACTGTGGGGTTCTGGTCGTACAGGCCTTCCGTGCTGGTCAAATTGACGAGAAGCTGGGCATCTATGACATTCGTCATCATGGCTGCGAGATGATCATTATCCCCGAATTTTATTTCATCAACGGCGACTGAATCGTTCTCGTTGATAATGGGGACGACTTCCCAGTCTATGAGAGTGGATAGTGTGTTGCGGACATTCAGGTATCTCTTCCTGTCCGTCAGATCACTCATAGTGAGGAGTATCTGGGCTACGAAAATGCCGTATTTTCCGAAGGAATTGGAATAGACCCGCATGAGCCGACTCTGCCCGACAGCGGCGGCGGCCTGCTTCTGCGGCATACTCTTAAGCTTGCCCGTTATGCCCATTCTGTGCTTGCCGGATGCAATTGCACCTGAGGTTACAATTACGATCTGGTGCCCCGCTTTTCTGAGTTGCGCCATCTCGTCAACGAGTTGCTCGATAATTTGCAGATCAAGTCCGTCCTCGCCTGTTAATACGGCGCTGCCGATTTTGATGAGTACTCGCTTAACGTTGGCAAGGGCTTCTTTCCGGTTCATAGGTCCCTCAGGTTACCCCGTTATTATGCAGCTTTCTCGTGATTTCATTAATCACACTATCAACTCCTTCACCTGTTATGGCGGAAAATGCTAATACCTTTATGCCGTTTCTCTGAAAGATGTCAAATTCTTTTTTGAACCTGTCCCGCGTTACGGGAAGATCAATTTTATTTATGGCAACAACCTGCGGCTTTTCTCCGAGAGACGGGCTGAAAAGAGTAAGTTCGCGGTTCACGGTCTCGAAATCCTGCCAGGCGTCACTGTGCGATTCATGGGATATGTCGAGTATGTGAAGAAGGACAGAGGTCCTCTCGACGTGACGGAGAAACCTGGTTCCCATTCCCAATCCCGCGTGGGCGCCTTTGATCAAACCGGGGATGTCTGCTATCACGAAAGTTTGCAAGTTTCCATATTTTACGACACCCAAATGAGGCACCAGTGTAGTGAAGGGATAATCGGCAATCTTAGGCTTTGCCGCAGACACCTTAGAAATGAATGTCGATTTTCCCACATTGGGCAGCCCAATGATGCCTACATCGGCCAGAAGCTTCAGTTCGAGAGTTATCCAGCGTTCTTCGCCCTTTATGCCGTCTTGAGCATGACGTGGCGCCTGATTTGTTGATGTGGCAAACCATGCGTTTCCCTTGCCGCCTGCGCCCCCTTTCGCAACGATAGCGGTCTCTCCATCAGCGGCCAGATCTGCTATGATTTCTCCTGTTTCTGCGTCTTTGACCAATGTACCCACGGGAACAATTATTTCTACGTCGGGAGAATTACGGCCCGTTCTGTCGGCGCCTTTTCCATGTCCGCCGTGTTTCACCCTGTGGTGCTGTTTATACTTTAAGTCAAGAAGCGTCCTGTGGCTCTCGGAAGCGCGCATAATTATATCGCCACCTTTGCCGCCGTTTCCGCCGTCTGGTCCGCCCCGGGGAACGAACTTTTCCCGGCGGAAACTCACGCAACCACGACCTCCGTCGCCTGCCTTCACATAGATCTTTGCTTCGTCAATGAATTTCATTAGCGATGGTCTTTAAAAAAAAAGAGGCACTTGAACAAGTGCCTCAAAGGAATTTACATGCTTTAAATAAAATTCCCGGCCATTCTCACTCATGGCACGTAGAGTCCGTCCTATAATTTGCGGACATTCACGGCTGCCTGCCCCTT
>PLMX01000226.1 GCA_003142635.1 Syntrophaceae bacterium
GACGAGCCGCCATTGATTGTCAGAATGCGTGGGTTAGTTGGTTTCGTGGATGACTCCTTCTTCATTCTACTCATCAACTTTCCTACGGAAGACGGGATCTGCCAGCGCATCGAACCTATCGACCCCGGTAGGAAAGAATGTATATATGGGACTGCCGACTCTTTTCACTTTGCTCATCTTTTCTCTCCCGCTGTCCGTTTTTTAAAAATGACCAGTATTAGGGGGAATGTCACCGCCGCTTTGCTCCGCGGCAAAGTGACGGAAGAACCATTGCTTCATCAATTCCACCGCCAACAGGTAAGCGATCAACATGGCGGTCAAGATAAGGAAGAAGAAAGCCGGCGGCGCCACAAAACCGAGGTAAGCGCCCGCAGGGGTGAACGGCAGGAGAACCGCCACCGCCACCACCGTCAGCGAGCAAGCTATCAGCCACGGGTTCGGACGACTTTTGAAGGGGTTTTTACGAGTGCGGATGATGAAGATGACCAGTACCTGCGTGGCCATGGACTCAATGAACCAGCCGGTATGGAAAAGCGCCTCCCCCGCATGAAAAACCGCCAGCATGATGTAGAAGGTGAGGAAGTCGAAGATTGAACTGACCGGGCCGATAATCAGCATGAAGTTGCGGATGAAGTTCATATCCCAGTGCCGGGGATGGCTCAAGTAATCATCATCTACGCGATCCAGAGGGATCGGCAGTTCGGATACATCGTACAAAAGGTTGTTGAGCAGGATTTGCACCGGCAGCATGGGCAGGAAGGGAAGAAAAAGAGAGGCCCCAGCCATGCTGAACATGTTGCCGAAATTGGAGCTCGTGCCCATCATGATGTATTTCATGATATTGCCGAAGGTGCGCCGTCCTTCGAGGACACCGGCATGGAGGACCCCTAGGTCTTGCTCCAGAAGAATCATGTCCGCTGCCGCTTTCGCCACATCTACGGCACTGTCCACCGAAATGCCCACATCAGCCGAATGGAGCGATGGGGCGTCGTTGATACCGTCACCAAGATACCCCACCACATGGCCGCACCGTTTGAGGGCTAGGATGACCCTGTTTTTCTGGACGGGCGTCACGCGGCAGAAAAGGTTGGCCTGTTCCACCCGAACCATCAGCGCGGAATCGTCCAGTTGCTGAATTTCCGTACCGGTCAGCACGCCGGTCACAGGAAGACCGAGTTTACCACAGACATGCTGGGTCACCAGTTCATTGTCGCCAGAAATGATCTTGACCGCAACCCGGTCGGCAGCCAGTCCTGCCAGGGCCGCCTTGGCGCTCTCCTTGGGCGGATCGAGGAAGGCGGCGAAGCCCGCAAAGACCAGTTCTGTTTCATCACTCACCACGGCATGAGACTGGTCCTNNGGCCAGCCTCCCCATCCGCCTCGAAGCGGACCGACAGGCGCAGGATGTCCTCGGGAGCCCCTTTGACGATCAGCAGCCGGGCCTTACCGTCGTCAAGGAGCACGGAAACCCGGCGGCGCTCGAAGTCGAAGGGCACTTCGTCGATCTTTTGCCAGCGGCTCACGTCAATTTCTTTGTGCTCCATGATGGCGTCATCCAGTGGACTCTTCACTCCGGTTTCAAAAAAGCTGTTGAAGTAAGCCAGATCCAAAACGCGCTCGCTTTCCCGTCCCAGGGGGTCCATGTGGCGCTCCAGATGGATACGGGCTTCGGTCAGGGTGCCTGTTTTATCGGTGCATAAGACGTCCATGCTCCCCAGGTTCTGGATAGCGGCCAGCCGCTTGACGATCACTTTATGGGCCGCCATGCGTAGTGCACCCCGCGACAGGGTCACGGAGACCACCATGGGAAGGAGTTCCGGGGTTAGGCCGACAGCCAGGGCCACGGCAAAGAGAAACGATTCGAGCCAGGGGCGGTGAAAGAACGCATTTACCAGAAGGACAAATAGAACAAGGAGGATGGTCATGCGCATGATGAGAAGCCCGAAATGACGGGTCCCCTGCTCAAAAGCGGTGGGCGGGGCCTTGGCCAGAAGGGTGTCGGCAATCTCGCCGAGTTCCGTATCCTGCCCGGTGCGGCACATCATCACCTTCGCCGTGCCGCTGATCACCGACGTTCCCAAAAGAACGGTATTGCCGGCCGCGAGGATGTCCGTCTCTCCGGGCAATTCTCCAGGGGCCTTTTCCACGGGGAAGGGCTCGCCCGTGAGCAGCGCCTGGTTGACAAAGAAGTCTTTGGCCTTAAGCACCCGGCCGTCGCAGGGAATCAGGTCGCCGGCCGAGAGGCACGTCATGTCGCCGGGCACCATGTCCGCAAGCAGGATTTCCACGAGCTTGCCGTCCCGCAGCACTCGGCCGCGCACCGCCACCGACTGGCGGAGACGGTCCGCCGCCTGTCCGGCTCGGTATTCCTGCACAAAATCGAGGGTCACACTGATGAGGACGATGGTAGTGATGATGAAGAAGCTGGTGACGTCCCCGGTAAAAGCGGACAGGGCGCTGGCGATGAGGAGAATGATGACCAGGGGATTGCGGAACTTGGACAGAAATTGCAGGATGAGCGCCTGTTTACGCTCCCCATGAATCAGGTTGGGGCCGAAACGGGCCAGGCGGGCGGTTGCCTCTGCGTTGCTTAGTCCTGCAGGGCTGGATTGCAGGTTTTCCAGGAGCGTTGCTGTGGGGAGCTGCCAGAAGAGGGGCACTTCTTTCACTTGGACCGGAGATGACGGCATGATCGATTCCTCCAGGGAACGGATGCGGACTGTCTAAGTCGAATCGTAGCGATGCCGGGCATTGGGAAAAGTTGATTTATTTTCCGTATGTCGTGGACATCTGACTTCATTTCAAGAATGGTAAGATCCAATTTGCTGGTTCGATCAACACCGATTTTCGCGTTTTGTTAACCGTCATTTTGGTACAAGGTTTAAGGAGCCCCTACTCGAACTTGAGGTTCAATTCTATATTCCTAGATTAGAGAGCATCGTGCTGAAGGTATTGATAATTTCCACTAGCCTTGGATGAGATGTTTCGAATCCCTGAACCGATGAGGCCAGACCTTCAATTGACAAATTGAGCAGCGCCGGATTTTTTTCACTACGTGTGGCTTCGCGGGTTGATAATTCGGCAAATCCCGTTATGCTTTCCGCCTCCTCATAGTGGGTCTGGGAAAGGTCGGCAATTTCCGTCCTCAGGGTCGTCAGGAGGGCCAACAGCTCGGCTTTGTCACTCTCTTTGACCGCTTCGCTCTGCTTCAGCCTCTCTTCAATCTTATCAAGATGATTCTGAATCATGTCTTTGCACCCTAATTCGCCTTCATTTCAAATGTACCCCAAATCTCTCCGCCTCATGGATAAAAGTATACGATGGGCGGCCTTGTCAGTCAATGAGATATTGCCCCAAATCGCTGATAAACGAAGGTTACCATTTGAAGTCTTGAACTTTTAGGCAAGAGTTGGGATTGCGGATAGCAGGAAGGATGAGCGCGTCCCTTAAGCAGAAAAAACAAATCTTCAAGATTTGCGCGTTTCATCCGGTATTCAAGAAAAAGTTTAGAAGACCATGTGTACACATTTTTGAAGTCGTTTCTTTTGAGGCGAATTAAATACGATTTCCTCGGCCGATTGTTCCAGGTCGATATTTTTTTTAAGGCAGATTTGGATGGTTAGGTAAGAAAGATTTTGACATAAAAATGATAAAAACATGCCCAAAAAGACCGTTGACATATATGGTCAAAATTGATAGGTTGTGCGACCGAATGAGACAGGTCTTAGGTGGGTGTACTTCTGGGTGTAACTTTCCTTCAAATTGTGTCTAAATAGGGGTAAAATGTACACCCAAAAATTTGTAAGTAATTGATTTGTAAGGCAAGTATGTATCATTAACCACCTTCACACGGTAGAAGTCACTGGTTCAAATCCCGTACCGCCTACCAATGATATCAAACGGTTAACGATATTCGGTTAATCTCTATTCATAAATAAAATCCGACCGGTTCTCTGCGACTTGCACTTTCGGGCTCCAGAAGCGGCTGTGCGGATTCATGCTTCCTTCAATTTAAGTAGATTCTATATCCGGGCTGTCTGTAAAGCGTACGGCCGGGCTTTTACGCCCGGGGGCGTCTTTCTTATTTCGCTTTGTAATTCCGAAAGATATTTTCAAAGCTCCATGCTGAGAGTTTAAGAGGTGTTCATCATGGTCGTTGCAGGCGATATGAAGATTCTGGTTGTAGATGATGATGCGTCAATTCTCGCTATGCTGAAGGAGATCCTCAGTATGGCCGGTTACAAGGTGCGAACCGCCAAAAACGCTGATGAGGCCCTCAAGATTCTCAAAACAGAGACCATCATGGTCACGTTCTTAGACCTCAGGCTGCCGGGAATGAACGGTATAGACCTCTGCTGGAAGATTCGGGAGAAGGATAAAATCTCCATCGTCTATGCCTTTACAGGATACAGTACTTTTTATGGCCTCCTTGAATGCCGTGCTGCCGGGTTCGATGATTTCTTCGTCAAGCCCATAGCCGTCAAATTGCTCTTAAAGGCGGCCAAGGACGCATTCGAAAAACTTGGAAGATGGAAAGCCCGCGACTATAACCTGATATGAGCCGCCTGTAGGTTATCCTTTATCGCCCGTGATCATTTAGAATTCAAGAAACATCCTAAACATCCACAGGCGGCAGTTCTTTGCATGGCCGTACGCCTTACTCAGCGGTACCTTCGTCAAGCGACGGAGATTTTCAAAGTTCCCCCTCTGCCCAGGATATCGTGAAGATGTATATATCCCTTGAGGCGGTTCTTCTCGTTCACAACAGCAAGGGTAGTTATCTCTTCCTTTTGCATATATTCTATGGTGCGGGCAAGAGATGCGTTTTCCCCGATCGTCTTCGGTGATGAAGTCATTACATCGTCGACAGTCTTGTTTCTGAAATCCGTACCCCGCCGTACGAGACGCCGCAGATCACCGTCCGTCAAAATTCCCTGCAAAGAATTGTCCTTACCCGTTATAATTACGAATCCCAGGTTGCCTCTGTCCATTTCTTCGATTGCCGTCATGGCTGATGCTCCGGAACGAACTTTGGGAATCTGTGCGCCTGTTATCATAACATCGCTTACCTTGGCCCTCAGCCGCTGTCCGAGATTTCCCGCGGGATGGAATCTATGAAAATCCTTCTCGTTAAATTTTCTTTTTTCAATCAGGACAGCCGCGAGAGCGTCTCCCATGGCTAAACACGCCGTGGTGCTTGAAGTCGGGGCCAGGCCGAAAGGACAGGCCTCTCTTTCCACACCGACATCGATGACGACATGGCTTGCCCTCGCAAGCGTTGAGGAGAGGTTGCCGGTGAAGGAAATAAGGTGTGCGCCGATCTTTCTGATGCTGCCGATGATCATATTGAGCTCATCGGTTTCACCGCTGTTTGAAATTGCCAGCATGACGTCATCCTTTGTGACAATGCCGAGATCGCCATGCATGCCTTCCACGGGGTGGAGGAAGAGGGCAGGTGTGCCCGTGCTCGTGAGGGTGGCAACAATCTTTTTGCCGATCAATCCGGATTTACCTATGCCGGTCACGATGACCCGGCCTTTTGATCTGTAAATAATTCTGACTGCTTTATCAAAGCTGGGGCCCACTTTGTCGACAAGATCTAAAATACTCTCTGCTTCTATCCTCAGGACTTCTTTAGCCCGCTTGATTGATTGACTTTCTTTCATCGGATGCTGATGCCTCGTAAAAAGAGAAATTGAACAATATGATATACGAGAGAGAGGCTATCAGAAATTAAAATCCATGACAAGATCGATTTTCGTCAGATAACCGGGACCTTCTTGTGAGATTAATTGACATCTCATGGCCAGTTAATTATACTCTCAAGAATTGCATCGTGACCATCGGATTCCCAATGTCAATGGGCTTGAAAATTGTGGGGCATGGTCGGGACTGAATATGGCTGTCTTAAGAATAAAACGGAATTGGATTATCGGTGTTGGATTCGTAGCACTGTTTTTGTTGCTCCTCGCAGTACGTCTCGATGTTCTTAATTGGGGACCAAACCGATTATTTCCGTCAGGAGACGGCAAGTCGTCTCATGTTTCCGGGGTCCAGGGGCTGCAGGAAAAAGAATCGTGGATGAATATTACTCAGAACGGGCAAAAAATAGGCTATAGCCACAGACTTTTTTCAAAAACCGAGAAAGGGCATCATCTTTCGGAATCTGTTTTCCTGCAGATCAATACTATGGGCGTAGTCCAGGAGATGGCGATTAAGACGGACGGAGACATGAAGCCCGATATGACCATGTCATCTTTCGACTTTGACCTCCGTTCAAGCCTCTTCCGTTTCCATGCCCATGGGGTCGTAAACGGAAGACAGGTTACACTTTATACGGAAACGCCGGGCTCCGAGAAGAAGACGGTGCTTAATCTAAAAGACGCGCCCCAGCTTGCCAACGGCATTCTCGATTCCGCCGGCATTGCGGAAATGAAAGAGGGTGAGACCAGAAGCGTCAATGTCTTTGATCCGGTAACGATGGGTCAGAAACCTATAAAGCTGACCATGCTGGGCGATGATGCCATCGCGATTATGGGTCAAGAAAGAAAGGCCAGGAAAATATCTGTCGATTTTATGGGAGCGAAGCAGCTCGCATGGATCGGAGAGGCCGGTGATATCTTAAGAGAACAGGGTATTCTGGGAATTACCATGGAGCAGGTTACAAAAAGTCAGGCCTTGGAGGGATTGACTCTTGCTGCCGGTGCCGACCTGACACAGATCGCTTCCATCCCGTCGAATGTGGTCATCGGAGATACAGCGGCGCTGTCGATGCTGAAGGTCAAGATAACCAATATAGATAAGACAAACCTCAAATTAAACGGAGGCAGACAAACGTTAAAAAAGGATACACTGGTCGTTCAGAAAGAAACAATTCCGACGCGTCCCTTCCGGGTCGCAAATATTGCAGGGAATGAAGACTTTCTAAAACCAAGTCCATTTATCCAATCCGACGATCCGAAAATCGTGAGCAAAGCCATGGAAATTGTCTCTCCTGATGATCCCCTCTCTGTGAGGGCTGCAAAGATTGTAGCGTGGGTCTATAAGAACGTGGAGAAAAGGCCTGTGCTCTCCGTACCCAATGCCCTTGAGACGCTGAACAATCTCGTCGGTGATTGTAATGAACATGCGGTCCTGCTTGCGGCGCTGGCGCGGGCTGCGGGCATTCCGGCTCAGGTGGAAGTGGGACTCGTCTATCAGAGGGGAAGATTTTATTATCATGCGTGGAATGTGCTTTTTATCGGAACATGGGTGACTGCGGATGCCGTCATGGATCAGATGCCGGCGGATGTTACACACATTCGCTTTGCCCGAGGGGAGGCGGATCAGCAGATCGATCTAATCGGTGTTATCGGCAAGGTGCGGCTTAGTATCCTCGATAAATCCAGATGACTGTCTCATCCATTGAGTAAGGGTTGATATGAATGACGTCAGAAACCACAATATGATCGAGTTGAAGAATCTTACGAAACGCTATGGGAAGACTCTGGCTGTAAATAATCTCAATCTTTCCGTAGCGAGGGGCGAAATATATGGATTCATAGGTCCGAACGGCGCCGGCAAGACAACGACGATACGTATTATGGGCGGAGTCCTTGCACCCACCGAAGGTCTGGTTACGATCGACGGGATAAACATGGCCGATGATCCCGAGGGCGTGAAGCGAAGGATAGGTTTCATACCTGACAGACCTTTCATATACGAAAAGCTGACAGGGATGGAATTCATGAGGTTCTCAGCAGACCTGTACGGCGTGGACAAGCGGGTATTCCGGGATAAGGCGGAGGAGCTATTGAAAACATTTGCCATTTTTAACTGGGCGGATGAACTCATCGAATCTTATTCCCACGGAATGAAACAGCGCCTCATTATTTCCTCCGCACTCCTTCATGACCCTACGGTGATTATTGTCGATGAGCCGATGGTGGGTCTCGATCCGGCGGCGATAAAAATGGTTAAGAATATGTTCCGGGAACTTTCGCGCGGGGGCATGACCATCTTCATGTCGACCCATACCTTAGCGGTTGCGGAAGACATCTGTGACCGCATTGGCGTCATACATAGAGGTGCCCTTATAGCTACCGGCACCACGGGAGACCTCAAGAGGGATGCCGGGGCGGAAGAGGCGGACCTGGAAGAAGTGTTCTTAATTCTGACAGAGGGGCAGCAGATTTAATGAGAGAGATCCTTGCCCTCTTGAAGCCGCGCCTTTGGTCTTTCAAGAATGGAAGTTACTCGAGGGATGCAAAGAACCGCAAATTGAAGGGGCTCCTTTTCGGTACGGTCGGCTTGCTATTCTGGGCGGGCATCTTCGCCATCTTTTATCGCGTGCTCGTCTATTTTCACGGTATCGAGGGGTTTGGGGACGTCCTGGCCCGCAAGCTCATGTCCATGGTGCTTGTGACGTTGTTTTCACTCCTCATATTCAGCAGCATAATAACTTCTCTCACGAAGCTGTATCTCAGCAAAGACCTGATTCTCGTCCACTCCATGCCCGTGTCCACGGCGAAGATCTTTCTTGCGCGCTGGTTTGAAAGCACCATTGACAGTTCCTGGATGGTAGTCGTGTACATGCTGCCGGTGTTTCTCTCTTACGGCATCGTATATAAGGCAGGAGTATTTTTTTATACGACGGTGGGCCTGTCAATCATCCCGCTATGCCTCATTGCCTCAGGCATCAGCGCCCTTGCCGTGGTGCTGGTTGCTGTGCTGCTGCCGGCAGGCCGCCTCAGGTCTTTCTTCATTTTCCTGGGCTTTGTACTATTCTTGATTCTGCTTATGGCATTTCGCCTGATGAGGCCCGAGAGGCTCGTCAATCCTGATACCTTCGCCTCTCTCATTCTCTACTTCAAATCCCTCGAGGCGCCGGGCTCACCTTTTCTTCCGACAACGTGGATCTTCGACAGCATACAGGCCACCCTTCAAGGACAGGTCGGCAATGCGGTCTTCGATCTCATCCTCACCTGGAGTTTTGCCGCTGCCGCGATCTTTGTAATAACCTGGATTTCGGGGGCGACGTATTTCACCGGTTATTCGAAGGCGCAGACTACAGCCGGGCGCCTGTTTCCCCCTCGCGGCAGGAGGAGCCGGGAACGGACATATCTCTTGAATCATCTATCAGGCGCCGTGAGGGCCTTTGCCGTGAAGGAAATCAAGACTTTTTTCAGGGATCAGACCCAGTGGCCGCAGATATTTCTTATCATTGCCTTGATTGTCATCTATCTGTACAACTTTTCCGTTCTGCCCCTCGACAAGTCTCCTATAAAGACCGTTTATCTTCAGAATATCTTTTCCTTCTTGAACATGGGACTTGCGACATTTGTTCTCACTGCAGTGGCGGCGCGATTTGTATATCCGGCCGTAAGCATGGAAGGGGAAGCCTTCTGGATTGTACGATCATCGCCTGTAAAGATACGAACGTTTCTCTGGATCAAATTTTGCGTGTACTATGCGCCCCTTCTCATACTTACGGAAATCCTCATTGTCGTATCCAATCTACTCCTTCACGTAACGCCGTTCATGATGATTCTGTCGGTGACGACGGTCTTTCTTATGGTTCCGGGGATTGTATCCATGGGGGTCGGTTTCGGCGCGGCCTATCCTGACTTTCAGTCTGAAAATCCGGCCCAGTCTGTAACAAGCTTCGGCGGCCTTCTTTTCATGATTCTCTGTGCCGGATTCATTGCTACAGTTATTGTTCTGGAAGCAGGACCCGTCTATACGGTCTTTATGGCGGGCTTTCGCGGAGGGAGCCTGTCCACCCTTCAGTGGATGTGGCTTGTTGTTTCTTTTTCGCTGGTCCTGCTGCTTTGCATTCTTGCCGTTATCGTGCCCATGCGCTGGGGAGAGCGTTGCCTGAGCAGAAATGATTAGCCCCTCTATCGCTTAGGTAAATACTGTCCAGAGAATGGCATAAAGAAGGGCGGGGATGAAGTTTCCGATCCGGATCTTGGTGAGTCCGAGTATGTTGGTTCCGATGCCTATGATGAGGAGACCGCCGGAAGCAGTGACTGCTTCGATAACAGCGGGGTTTTGCATAAATAGAAGCTTTGAGGATAAAAGAGTGATGGAACCCTGGACGATAAGAACGGAGAGTGCGGAAAATGCCACGCCGATCCCGAGGGTGGACGCGAAGGCAATTGAGGCTACGCCGTCAAGTAATGACTTGATATAGAGTATGCTCGCGTCTCCGGACGAGCCGTCCTGGATGGAGCCGACGATCATCATGGCGCCGGTGAGGTAAAGAACGGAAGCTGAAACGAAACCCTGCACGAATGTTGAAGAGTCGGAACGGGCGCGCGCATTAAGCCATCTCCCTAAGTACTCAACACCCTGCTCGATTCTCATCAACTCCCCGGTAATTGCGCCCAACAAAACGCATCCGATGATGACTATCGGCTCTTTACCGGAAAGCGACATTTTGAGGCCCATGAATATGACGGAAAGGCCCAGGGCCTGTACAACAATCGTCTTGATCCTTTCCGAAAGGAACCGGCCGGCGGAAATCCCGATGACGCTTCCGGCGATAATGGCTCCCGTATTTACAATCGTTCCCGTCAACAGTAAACCCCTTTGATGTGTCTATGCTTCGATATTCATATACGCGGCTGATATCCTCTCACGCAGAGTGTGTTTTATAAGGACAACGGGCCTGTTTGTCAACGGATTTTGAGAAAAGCATTTCTCATGCTTCATATTATCTTGCAGGATTGGATCAAAAAATAGACTTTTGATGCCTCAATATTTATGTTAATTGAAACGGCAAAAGTATGGTCATATCTTATTGACGCAGGAAGAGGGTAGGGGATGACAAAAGCGGTGTTCCTGTCCGACGCCCATTTGAAAAATCAGCTTGATGACGGCTATCGTCAAATCATGAAGTTCCTGGATTTCCCGGAGGACCATATCGACGATCTCTTTATCCTCGGGGACCTGTTTGATTTCTGGTTCTGCCGGGATGGTCACATCTATCCCGGGTTTAGGACTGTTGTTGAAAAGCTTGCCGATCTTAAGAATAGAGGCATGCGCATTCATCTCTTCGAGGGTAACCACGATTTTTTCCTCGGAGATTATTTCACGAGAACGCTGGGCATAAAAGTATTTACCGAATGGGCCAATATCGATTTAGATGGAAGGAAGGTACTCATATCCCATGGGGATACCATAGACAGGACGAACAAGAAGTACATTCTTCTGAGGAAGCTACTGAGGAGCGGATTATTTTACAGGATGCAGAGGAGCATCCCTCCGTCTATCCTGTGGAAAATCGCCCGCGCAAGCTCCGCTGTGAGCAAGGAACTTACAATCGAGTCTGAAACTATTATTGCAAAGAAGATGGAGGCGTTTGCCCTGAATAAGTTTCATGAAGGTGTTGATGCAGTAATCATCGGTCACTCCCATATCCCGCTTTTGAAGGAATATGAGATCGGAGGACGAAGAAAAACGTTTGTGACACTTGGCGATTGGATCAGACACTATTCCTATCTCTGCTATGAAGACGGCCGCTTCACATTGTCGTATTACAAGTCTGCCTGACGCGTTTCCGGAAGCAAGCGGGCAAGACTGGACGCGCTGCGCCATGTATGCTAAGCATAAAACCTATTTTCCAAAGGAGCCATGATGAATTTCGGTGGAGTAGACCCGGCATTTCCATCTTTCGAAGACTCGACATTCATAGTCCTGCCGATTCCTTATGACCTGACATCAACGTATCAGTCCGGATCGCGGAGAGGGCCTCATGCCATTCTGGAGGCTTCGGGCCAGATGGAGCTTTACGATGAGGAGCTTTGCAAAGAGACTTATCTGGCCGGTATTTATACCCTGCCGCCGCTGGAGTCCGATGCGCGCGGTCCGGGAGAGATGGTAAATGCCGTAAGACACGCGGTCGCTGATATTCTCTCCTCCGACAAGGTTCCTGTCTTGCTGGGAGGGGAGCATAGCATTTCCTTTGGCGCCGTGCAGGCGTTCGAGGAAAAGTACCCCGGGATATCCGTTCTTCAACTCGATGCACACGCTGACCTCAGAAATTATTATCAATGCAGTCCATACAGCCATGCATCTGTCGGCCGCCGCATATCGGAAATCTGCCCCCTCGTTCAGGCCGGTATCAGGAGCATGAGTGCGGAAGAAGCCGCCTTTATGAAGGAGGGCAAGATAAAAACCTTTTCCGCGGATTTTATACTTGAAACACACAACTGGTGGGAAAGAATATGTGAAAATCTAAGCGGCAACGTCTACATCACTATTGACGTGGATGTTCTCGATCCTTCTGTGATGCCTTCAACCGGCACCCCTGAGCCGGCGGGCATTTACTGGAAAGACGTCTTGCGTATCACGAAAGAGGTATCAAAACGCTGCCGGGTGCGAGGCTTTGATGTTGTTGAGTTGTCGCCTATTCCCGGCATGGTTGCCCCCGATTTCATTACTGCGAAATTGATTTATAGAATGATGGGCTATTTGACTGAGGCGAAGTAGGCGGGAAAATTGTAAATACAGGGAGCAGGCAAATGCTTACGGACTACCTGCAGACGTCAGGTGCCTATGCGATTCCCCCGATTCTCGGCTTTCTTGTTCTCATATCTCTTACCCTGATTGCCATTCTGAGGGGCGGGAAGAATCCCACAAATAAGTTGTTTGCCGGCATCTGTCTTACAGGCGCATTGGTCAACGCCGACATGGTGCTGGTTTCAACCATTCCGGATAAAACCCTTGCCCTTACAATAGATAGGACGCTCCATTTTTTATTTGTCCTTGCCTTACCGGTATATATCCAGTTCATTCATTCGTTCCTCGGTATTTCGGGACGGAGGTGGCTTGTATATGCCGCCTTTTTTATCAGTCTCATTCTTGTCTCTTTTGTCCCCTCAGATCTTTTTATAAGCGGATTTCAGCATTATAATTTTGGAGTGATCGCCAAAGCCGGACCGGCCTACTATGCATTCTCACTGATTGCCGGTTTGATTGTCTTTTACTGCCTTGCCGTTCTGTTTGTGAGCATGCGGAAGGCCAAAGACAATCAGGAGAAGAACCGGATAAAGTATATATTGGGCGGCATGGGATCGGCGCATTGTTCGTTGCATCGAACATACTCACAATATGCGGCGTCAAAATACACCCCTTGGGGAGTGCGAGCTGTATCCCCGCAGTCTTTCTGGCCTTCGGGGTGCTGAAGTATGACCTTCTGGATCTGGGTGTCCTCATAAGAAAGGGGACAATCTATTTCATTCTGACAGGCATTTTGACAGTTTTTTATATAACCGTCATTTATCTCTTTCACGCATCGTTTGTATTATCCGATGAGGAAGGATCCCTGATCCTGTCGCTGGTATTGGCGGCGCTGATCGTGCTTTTGTTCAACCCGCTGCGGGAGAGGGTGCAGGGATGGATTGATAATCTATTTTTCCGTGGCAGGTACAATTATCAAAAGCTTCTGAGGGAGATAAGCGGGGCAATGGCCGGCCTCTTGAAATTTGAGCAGATAAAGGATTTGATACTCCGGTCGGTGTCAGCAGCATTGCAGGTCACGCATGTATGCCTTGTCGTCCGTATTGACAGTGAAGGATATTTCCAGCTTTTTCCTGCTGACGCAGAATTGTCCAAAGATACGGATGAAAATCTTTTTGATGAGACGCATCCTATCGTCGCCTTTTTTGAAAAGACAAGAAGACCCCTGAACAAATATATTGTTGAAAAGGAGGCGTCTGGCCGGGATGAAGCGGGTCACATATTCTCCGTCTTCGATTGTATGGGAGCATCGCTGATAGTTCCTATGATTTCCAATTCCAGGCTTATCGGTATGATTGTCCTTGGACAGAAGAAGTCAGGGGAACTTTTTGTTCATGAGGATCTGGAGCTCCTGACAACTATCGCGAACCAGAGCGTTACGAGCCTGGAAAATGCCAAATCATACGAGGAGATCGAAAAGCTGAACCGTGATCTGGAAAGAAAAGTGGAAGAGAGAACCGCGGCTCTGCGTAAGGCCATGGTGGAGATGGAGAGAGCGCAGAAGCAGTTGATCCAATCGGAGAGCCTTGCTGCTATCGGGCAATTGGTTGCGGGCGCGGCACATGAACTTAACAACCCTCTTGCGAGTGCATCAAGCCTCATTCCGACCAGCGTCGAATCAGTCGAGGAGTGGGAGGTCAAAGACGGGAACCGGGACGAGGTTATACAGGATCTCGCATTCTCGATAAGCGAGCTGAAGCGGGCCGGCGACATCGTGCGGAGCCTTCTCGATCTTTCACGCCAGACGCAGGTCTACTCGGAACCCGTTAACATTAATGTTGCAATCGATGACGCCTTGCGGGTTCTCTCTAATACGTATAAGCATCTGCAGATTGAAATTGAGAAAAGATACGGCAGCGAGCTGCCCGTCGTGGAAGGTAATTTTGACAATCTGGGTCAGGTGTTTATGAATGTGATCAAGAATGCCATCGAGGCAATGGGCACGGGGCATGGGAAGATTACCCTGGTTACAGAGTATAAGAAGGAGACGGACAGTGTCGTCGTCGAATGCAGGGATACGGGGAAGGGGATCGCGGACGATCAGATGAAAAACATATTCAAGCCCTTCTTCACGACGAAGCCGGTTGGCAAAGGGACGGGATTGGGACTCTATGTTTCTCATGAGATTGTGAGAAGGGCCGGTGGGACTATCTCCGCAAAGAGCGAGGAGGGCAAGGGGTCTGTCTTTTCGATAGAGCTCCCGTGCAAGCGGGGAGAAACACGAAAAATACCTTGACAAAGTACAGGTGTTGGTTTACAAAGCACACTCATTTGTGAAGAGCTGAAATGACGCGGGGTGGAGCAGTCTGGTAG
>PLMX01000047.1 GCA_003142635.1 Syntrophaceae bacterium
CTGAACTTATCCCGAGACAGTGTAGCCCCTCGGTTTTGACATCGTCTATTTGTTTTCGACACGTGATCAGCGGTTCACTTGTATTCGTCTCCTTGATTCTCACCTGACAAGGTCGCGCCCTGCCTTTTCCTTAACGCTCACCACAGTGGCTCTTGACCAATGCAGCTCAAGGCGGTTTGAAGCCAGTTCCTGTAAACCGGCTCCGAGGGGCCTACCCTCATCTTTCATGCACCTTCGTGGCGCACCTACAAATACAAAGCGAGAGGCGACTGATCGGGCCAGATCATTGAATGCTGTTTGAAAGTGCTAGGTCTTTTTGAATTCGTTTGAAAAATTACCGTTGACAAATGTTAGCAGATATGCTAACCAACAGCCATGAGTTATTCCATCGTCTACTTCCATTCACGGGTTAAAGCTGAGATAGAAAGCTGGCCTGATGGCATATTGGCCGATTATGCACGGATTGTGGAGTTGTTGATGGAGTTCGGGCCGAATTTGCGCATGCCGCATTCACGTGCTATCGGTGGCGGTCTTTTCGAATTGAGGCCCCGAGGTCGCGAAGGCATCGGACGGGTGTTTTACTGTTTTGTCATCGGTCAACGTGTCGTAATTCTTCACGCGTTTGTCAAGAAAACACCGGACACGCCAGAGCGGGAACTGAAGATAGCCCGGAAAAGGATGAAGGAGGTACAAAATGGATAAATTAAAATACGAACCTGTTTCCCACGACAATAAGGCATTTCTCAAGAATGCTCAAAAACGGGAAGGATTCAGCAAGGCATATAATGATCTGGAAGAAGAATATTCTCTTGTCCGCGAGATGTTGTCGGCACGTTCAAAGTCCGGTCTCACCCAAGAGGCGGTTGCGGAGTTGATGGGAACGACCAAAAGTGCTGTTTCACGCTTGGAATCTGCTGGAAAGCATGCACCATCCCTGACAACCCTGAAAAAATATGCCCAAGCTGTTGGCTGCCATCTGAAAATCAAGTTCATCCCTAAATCAGGTTCAGCAAAACACACAACCAGATGTGTAAAGCAGCGTGCCGGTTAGCCCGCGAGTAGCAGATTTCGTTAATCTTCAGCGCCCTCCGCTTCATGTTTTGCTGACTTTGCAGGTAGCACCAATAACCGGCGCATTTCATTTTTTCTTTGATCACTCTTGCACATTACCAATTGCGAGTCATCGGTTTTTCAGGCTATCCTCATTACGTTGCCCGTCCTCTTGCTGACAATGCAATTCTCGACTGCGTACTTGTTGAGGAATTCTGTTACAGCCAACCCCTTGCTGACTTCATCATTAAGGCGATTCCTGGAAGGAAAAAGAGAGCCCCTCTTTTAAAAACGAACTGCGCCCGGCGACTCGCCGCTTGTTCAACGTCCCGACATACCCGCCTCGGCCTGCAGTTACGGCTGCGCAGGCATGGCTGGACCCAGCGTCACCATATCGAGTAGAACGTTAACGCTCTCGCTCACGAAGGGAGCATACTGGTCCCGGGCTTTCTGCTTAAGCTCAGTAAGCGTCTCCTTCTTCTTGCCGTCGCTTTCCTTCTCCATATCCTTGCGTAAGTCGCTGAGCCGGATAATGCCCTTCTTGCCGACGGCCTCTTTGTTGCTCTTGATGATCTCGGCAAACTTCGCGTCTTTAGCGACTCGGGCCTTGGACTTTGCTGCCAGCTCCGCGAGCATGGGTTGCTCCAGAGGTTTCCAGCGCGGCGTGGCGTTTCCAGGCACGCCGCGGAAGGGTGTGATCGCTTGGGCCGGAAGCGGGTAATCCAACTCCGTTTCACCAATATCTTCGAGAATGAACCGGATAGGAAGCCGCACATCCGCTTCTACGCCCATCTTCTGTGTAGATTTGCCGCCGGGTAGGAAGTACAGCGCCGTGGTGACTGTTATACCGCCCAGATCCCAGGGCAGAAACATCAGTGTCTGCACGGACCCCTTGCCGAAGGTATGGTCCGATCCGACGATCACAGCACGATGGTAGTCTTTGAGAGCACCTGCCACGATCTCGCTGGCCGACGCGCTCAGGCGGCTCGTCAATACGACGAGGGGTCCCGTATAGACCGCGCGGGGGTCTTCCGCGGGGAACGTAGTCACCTTGATCTTGTCGTCTTCCGTCCCCGATGCGGCGTTACCGTTGGCGAGAATAGTCAGCTGCTCGTCGTTGTCCTTGGTCGCCACGATTCCACCCTTGTCAAGAAAAAGGCCGGCAAGGCGCACCGCCTCTCCGAGTAGCCCGCCCCCGTTGCGGGACAGATCCAGTACGATCCCATCGACATGCTGACGTTTGGCCTCCGCGAGAAGGTTTTTCACGTCTTCATAGCAGGACGTGTTTTCCTTCTCGTCGCCATAGAAGGAAGGAAGATCGATCACGCCGAAGCGGTACTGCCTGCCGCCAACTGTCCGTGTCTCGTAGTTGATCTTGGCCTCCTGTTCCTTGATGTCGATCTTGTCACGCGTGATAGTGACATCGAAGCGGTTCGTGTGTTCTGCCTGTCGCAGGATTGTCAGGGTTACCTTCGTGCCTTTCTTGCCACGGATCATCTTGATAACGTCGGACAGGTCCATATCGATGACGTTAACGGGTTTTTCCCCTTCCTGGGCCACAGCGATGATCTTGTCCTTTAACTTCAGCCGGCCCGAGCTCTCGGCGCCTCCGCCGGGAATCAACTCCTCAATAACGGTAAAGCCGTTATCGCTGCTGAGGGAGGCCCCGATCCCCTCCAGGGAATGCTGCATCTGAATGTCGAAGTCCGCAAGGTTTTCGGGGGATAGATAGTTCGTGTGCGGATCCAAGGCCAGGGCGAAAGCCTTGGCGGCGCTCGTAATGAGCTTTTCGGGATTGCGCTCGACTACCCGCATCGTCTGCAGTTCATACTGGTGAATCTGCTGCTTCTTGGCTTCCGCCAAGTCGACGCCTGCCAGCATGGCGCTTTCGATCTGGAATTGCACGACTTTCCTTAGGAGCTCATGCTTTTCCGCGGCCGTCTTCACATAGGGGCGCTTGTCCACGTTGACGTTCAGCTCCACCGTCTCGTCGAGTCGATAGTCCGACCCCAAAATCTTTTTGACAATGGCCTCGTTCTCCCGCGCCCGCGCGACGAGCACGTCGTAAACCTGCTGCAGCACTGCACAGTTGCCCGCGTGCATGCTAGCAAACGCGCCTTGTAGAGCCGATTTTAGCCTTTCCAAATCGGACTCATACAGCAGCGTTCTAGAGGGGTCAATCCTCTTGATCATCTGGTCGACGGCGTGAGTCTTGATCTCCCCGGTCATATTCTTCGTTACGTAGTGTTTGGCTAGTAACCCTTCCATCAGCATGGGTAGACGGTTACAGGTAAGATTTTCGGCTACTGAGTAAATGGGCAACAGCAGGATCAGTAGCAGAATCAGTGAAAACCTCCGGAAACAGAACCCGCTCTTGCTGCCGACGTTTCTATCGCACATGCTCATGCTCGCTCTTCCTCCCGCCGCACCGGGGCACGGCTGTTCATCATTTTGCTCAATATGAGAAATACAGTGGCGTGACGATAGAAAGGCGGAGGGGTTTTGTCAAGGGAAAAGGGAAATTGCATGTGGTTGGAGTTGAGTATAACAAATACAAGTCAACTTATTGGTTTTTCAGAGCAGCCCATTAATAACGGGATGAAACGTGCATAGTTCTTAGCGTGAAATTTTCTGATAAACATTGTATTTGTAGCTTCCTCCTATGTAAAAAAGCAAGTCCCTTTTTCTTCTCATAGGTGTAGAAAGTTTTTGTTCTTTTATATTTTATGTCACAATCTTTAAAATCAATCTCCTATTAGCAGACAAATCAAGGAGAGATCGCTGCATTATCTTTGTCAGGTTTAATATGTGGGCACGTAGTCTGTAATGAGCAGGCATGATTTTTATATCAGCTGCAGGAAGCTAATTTCCGTTGCCCACGAAATAAGATTTTTCAGATTGTCTTCATACGCTCCTGTTCTTTTATAATTAAACAACAGCCGGTACGTATCGTTCCTGGTTCATAAGAACGAAGCGGATACGGTTCAAAAGCTTTCTGGCAATATGAACGATGGCCTTTGTCTTTTTCATTCTGAGAGAGAACTTGTTGAACGCGATTATTAACGCTGGGTCTTTGCGAGCCGCCACCCAGGAGGCTTCTATAAGTACCGTCCTCAATGCGGGATTCCGACGGTGAGTAATACCGGCGGTATATTCCGTTTCGCCGCTTGATCTTATATCGGGAACCAATCCAGCATAGCTGGCGAGCTTATCTAGTGATGAGAACCGGGAGATGTCATAGAGTTCCGTCAGTAGCGTCATGGCAGTGAGTGTACTGATACCCGGCACGGACCTCAGTAGGAGAACCTTATCCCTGTATGTATCAGTCCTGGATAAAGCGAGGATGGCCTTGTTGAGACCGGCGATGATCTGCCGGAGGTGCTTCAATTCCTCAAGATGGGCTTTGAGTGCAAGATCTCCACTGGCTCTTTCCATGCGGGTAGTTTCGATCCGGTTGATAAAGTTTCTGGACCAGTGCCCCTCTTCGGGAAACGGGATGCCGTAAAAGAAGAGAATCGCTTTGATCTGGTTCTTGCACCGCGTCTGCTTTCTCACCATGCTCTGGCGGGTGCGTATCAGATGACGATCTTCCACTTCTGTCCTGGAAGGAGTGTAAATGCCGTTGATGTCGCCGCTGCGGAGGGTCCTGGCTAGCTTCCGGCAATCCACCTTGTCAGCCTTGCCGGCTTTCTCCTTATGCTTCGTCGGGACATCGGCAGGATTGACGACCATGGAACGGATTCCTTCTTGAGTTAGCTGGTCATGGATCCAGAAACCACTGAAACCGGCTTCATACACGGAATGATATGTGGCTCCGGGAAAGTTTCTTTGTAAATAATATGCCAGCTTCTTAACCTCGGGCGGTTGGGTGAAGGTCTTATGCTCAAAGTGCTCGGTATGAATGCTCACGCTCCAGCTCTTTTTGTGAATGTCCATGCCGATGTAAATGTGTTGACCCGTGAAATCAAGTTTGCTACCTTTATCCATGGCAAGCCTCCTTTGGGTATGTTTTTGTTGTTTCAAACTAAATATACCACGCAAGGTTGAGACTTGCCTTTTACTTTTTTATCATAAGGTCTGTTATCCGCAAGTCATCAACCTCGATGATGATACGACACTTCAAACCGTAATCATTAATGTTCTTTCCAAAATAATAGTGATATAAATAGATGGTTGAAATAGTTTGGCACCGCCGGGAAAACAGACGGTAAATGGAGAAAACAAACATCAACCTGGTGTATCTGGAGAAACCGGTCTACTCGACTCAAAGAAACAAAAAAGAAAGACGATTATGATGCGAAGAGACTTTATTAAAGTGGCTGTTGGGGCATCGGCAATGGCATTATGCCCGTTTATAGGAGGAGCAGGAGAATCCCAGGTTCCCGTCAAGGCCAGGCAACTTACGCTGGGTTCTCAGGCCAAAGTTTTTCTGGCAGGGGTAAGCAAGGGAGCTCCCGAACAAAGTATAAAACTCGCGGTCCGTAATGCGGCCGAGGCGGCAACCGACTTTTCGTGGCTGTCCAAAGGTGATGCCGTGTTCATCAAACTGGTCAACAATTCAGGCAAACCCTATCCAGCTACCACCAGCCCAACGGCCATTGCCGCCATGGTCGAAATCCTCAAGGAAAAGGGGGCGCGAAGGTTGATCGTGGGGGACATGTCTGGGGTCCAATACCTGCGGTTTTCACCGACATCACTTTCCGGAAGCTCTCGCGCGTTGATGGCGTCTTCAGGCGTGGCCACTGCTGTTCAAGCCTCTGGGGCTGAAATGCATTGCTTCGAAGAAGGCGGATGGAACGCTTTTTATGAGGACTTGCCTGCGGCCGGATCAAACTGGAAACACGGACTCATGATGCCGAATATCCTCAAGGAGGTTCAGCATATCGTCCTTATGCCGCGCTGCTCTAGGCATATATTGGCAGGGAGTTCATTGGGACTGAAGGCCGCGGTCGGCTACTGGCGCCATGATACACGCTTGGAATACCACCGAGATGCTGCCACTCTGCAGGAGAAGACAGCCGAGGGCAATGCTGTTAAGACCCTGCGCACAAAGCAACGTCTCGTGATATCAGCGGCAGACAAGCTACTCACCACCGTTGGCCCGGACAAAGGGTATGTCTTCGAGCCTGATAACGGCTTGATAATCGCGTCTGGTTCGGTGGTGGCCCACGACATGGTTTCACTGGCTTGGCTCTTGGAGAACCGTCGTATTATCCCTGCTTCGAAAAGGGATGGGTTCATAGACGAGAGTAAGTTAGTTCCTATGATCGCCAATCACATCGTAACCAGTTGGCTGGGTGGATGGGGACCGGCCCTGGCATCTGAAACGCTTACCAAAAACAGTCTCAACACCATCTGGGATGATAGGGTCCTCACCCATAGCTATGAGATCTTTGGAGGAGTTCCTGCTATCCTGCTGGAGTCTGCCAACAGCGCACTCCCAGAAGCCCTGAAGAATCGCCTTGGCAGGATGACGGCATTGCCGGCCTGATCCGAAGAGTTCCTTTCTTGTCTTTATAGGGCGATATTGGCTTTCATCTTTGGTTGAGCGAAAGTGAAACCAACTTTATATCCCCAACCTCTACCATAGCAACGGTCTGGGGATCTATCAGGGCATTACCCCTTCCTCTTGTCAGCAAAACGTTGTCATCGAGTGATCCTCCCCCAGCAGGA
>PLMX01000207.1 GCA_003142635.1 Syntrophaceae bacterium
ATTTATGAAACGTTATACTAGTCCTTACTATCATCCACTTCAGCCGGGTCAACGGACATTTCGGGTGATTGCAGCGACCGTGTGGACCTGTCTATATTTTCCGGAGCAACTATATCTGCGCCTGTAGAGGCACCGAGTTCTTTGAATTTCCGCGCCGTCACCAGCACCCTACCTTCCAGAGAGCCTACGGCTTTGTTATAGAGCTCCACCGTCTGATCGAGACTTTTTCCCATCTTGAAAAAATGCTCGGCCAATACGCCGATACGATCATACAGGGTCTTGGCTAAACTGCTTATCTCCTCCGCATTCTCCGCAATCTTCTCCTGACGCCATCCATAGGCAACCGCCTTCAGAAGCGCAATTAAAGTGGTAGGCGTTGCCAGGATAACACGCTGATCGACGCCGAACTCAATCAGGGCCGGGTCCTGTTCGAGAGCCGCGCTGAAGAAGGTTTCGCCGGGCAGAAACAGCACGGCAAATTCGGGAGTAGGCTTGAATTGATCCCAGTATGTCTTCGTCCCCAGGTTCGTGAGGTGTGTGCGTATCTGCCGCGCGTGTTCCTTCAATTTTACGACACGACTGGCCTCGTCCTGACATTCCAACGATTCGAGGTAGGCCTGCAGGGGCGCCTTTGCATCCACAACAATGTTCTTCATATTGGGAAGCTTGATGACCATATCCGGCCGGAGGCGGCCGTCTTCAGTCGTAACGGATTCCTGCTGCAGGAAATCGCAGTACTCGAGCATGCCGGCAATTTCCACAACTCTCTTCAATTGGATTTCACCCCAGCGCCCGCGCACGGTAGGCGCGCGGAGTGCCCTCGCGAGGTTTGTAGTCTCCAACTGGAGCAGATTCTGGGTAGACGCGAGCGACTTTATCTGCTCCGTGAGAGAAACGTAGGAGGTAGTACGCGCATGCTCAATCTCGGTAATCTTACTATCGACCTTCTCGAGAGACTCCTTCAAAGGTTTAACGAGATCGTCGATGGCCTTTTGCCTTGTCATGAGATCGGTTCTGGCGGATTCCTGATATCTCTCCAAGGTCTCCCTTGCCAGTTCAAGAAAGGATTGATTGCTGCTCTTTAGTGCGTCTGAAGAGAGCGCCTTGAACGCATCGGACAATTTCTCCCGTGCCTCATCAAGGAGCTTGAGTTTTTCCTCTCCCGCCTTTCGTTCTTCTATCAGCCGCGTCTCAAGCTCTGAGAGCTTTGACTTTAGATCCGCATTTTCTGTCTGTATCTCCGCCAACTTCTTTTCCTTGAGTAGAATTACGGACTCAACTTCAGGTATGCGTGTGCACTTTTCCTCCGCCGCTGAGCGTCTATCCGACTGGAGTTTAACCTCCTCGCGGAGGCCGGCAACCTCTTCCTTTGTCTTATCAAGAGAAGACTGCAATTCCTGCGCTTGCGTCTCTCTGTTTCTGAGTCGCTCCGCGAGCGTGGCTCCTTTCGATCTCAGCACAAGATAAACGCCAACGACTCCCAGACAGGCCCCCAGCAGGAAAAAAATAACTTCGGTAAGGTAATTCATAAGGCAGATCCCCAATTCATATCGTGTCGGTTCAAGGAAGAAAATTTAACAAACAAACGGTATAAGATTATTTCTTACTGTTCTATTTACCACCTCTTGCGATTTATCTCAATGTAAAGGAAGGCAAGTCTCATTGAATTTAGCATTGCGGAATTGGGATATATTAAATAATATAATTAATAGTTGATGCAGAACCGGTCCATTAACATAGCGGAATATTTCTAAGATGAAGAATTCGGAAATCGCCAGGGTGTTTCATGATATGGCCGACCTTCTCGAAATGAAGGGGGAGAACGTATTTAAGATACGCGCCTACAGGCGGGCCGCCCAGGTTATCGAACACCTCCCCAAGGAGATGGCGGTCATGCTGGAGCAAGGAGAGGACTTTCAGAAAATCCCCGGCGTGGGCGACGCAATAGCAAAGAAGAGCACCGAACTGATAGAAACGGGAAAGCTCGGAGCCTACGAAAGCCTGAAGGACGAATTTCCCGAAGGCATAACGCGGCTCCTGGAGATTCCCGGTATCGGACCGAGGACGGCACACCGTCTTTCATCGGAACTGAAGATAACATCGGCAGAACAACTGGAAGAAGCAATACAGGAGGGCAAGGTTGCCGATCTTTTCCGGATGGGGGACAAGACCGCGCAGAACATACTCCACAAGATTCAGGCCATGCGCCGCAAGGATCAGCGCATCCCCATCGGTCAGGCACTGCCCATCGTTGAAGATATATTGAAGAGCCTCAGCAGCCTTCCGGGGGTGAAGAACATGATCTCTGCCGGGAGCCTCCGGCGTTTCCGCGAAACAGTGGGGGATATAGATATCATGGGGACCGCTGACAATCCGGAGAAGGTCATCAATAAATTTGTCGCCCTCCCTGTTGTAAAGGAAGTCCTCGCCAAAGGGCCGACCAAGGCGAGCGTCATTCTCTCAGCCGGTCTCCAAGCGGATTTAAGAATGGTTGAGCATGACTTCTTTGGATCTCTTCTGCAATATTTCACGGGCAGCAAGGAGCACAATATCGCCCTCAGAACGAAGTATCAGAAGAAGGAACTCAAGCTCAGCGAATACGGAATCACGGATGTCGCTCATGACAAGCTGGAAACATTCACCACGGAAGAGGCTTTCTACAAGCGCCTCGGGATGCAATACATTCCCCCGGAAATCAGGGAGGATCAGGGGGAAATAGAATTGTCGGAAAAACACGAAATCCCCCGCCTTGTCGATCTCCGGGATATCAAGGGAGACTTTCATGCACACTCGAAGTGGAGCGACGGCAACAATACCATCGAAGAAATGGCACTGGCGGCAAAGGATGCGGGCTACAAGTACATAGCGATTACCGACCATTCCAAAGGGCTCGGCATAGCGCACGGCTTGACGGAAGAGCGTCTGAAGGAACAGGTCGTGGAAATTCGCAGGCTCAATCAGAAATTAAAAGGCTTTCGCATACTCTCAGGTATGGAGGTCGATATAAGGGCGGACGGTTCGATCGATATGCCAGACAGCATGTTAGCGGAGCTTGATTGCGTCGTCGGCGCCATTCACTCATCTTTCAATCAGAGCGAGGAGCGGATCACACGGCGCATTATAAAGGCCATCGAACATCCTCACATCGACATCATCGCGCACCCGACGAGCCGCCTCATAGGAGAGCGGGAAGCAACGGCCGTCGATATGGAAGCTGTTTTCAAGGCAGCAGTGAAACACAAGAAGGCGCTGGAGATCAACGCGATGCCCAGCCGCCTCGACCTCAAGGACATCCACATCAACCGCGCACGGGAGCTGGGCATTATGCTTGCCATCGGGACGGATTCCCATATAGCAGGCCAGTTAAAACTGATGCGCTTCGGTATAGGCATCGCCCGCCGCGGCTGGTGCGAGCCCAAGCATATCTTGAACTGCCTCTCCCTCGAAAAAGTTCTGGCCTTCTTCAAAAGATGATTCAGATGAGACCCTTTGCACCCATCCGGGAGATAATCATGGACATGAGTCTCGGGCAGTGACGCTGAAGGAAGACGGCGATCTTGCCGTGACCGGTAATAATCCTCTCACGCTCGCGCCTGTACATCGCCCGTGCGATCTGGCGCGCAGCCTCCTCGCGCGATATTTGCAGCCACGCAGGAATGCGGTCCTTCATTTCAGGATGATGCACACCCGATTTATCAACCTGACGGATCTCTGTTTGCACATACCCGGGAACAATCAGGACCACGGCTACACCCTGTCGCCGGAACTCTTGCCGGAGCGATTCGGCAAGCCCATGGAGCGCAAATTTACTCATTGAGTACGCCGAGAGGCGGGGAGTTGCGACATACCCGTTAATGCTGCCGATGATTACGAGACATCCGTGAGAGGCGGTGAGGTGTTCGCGCGTCGCGTAAATTGTCTTCAAAACGCCGAAAACATTCGTCTCGAACTGACGACGGAAATCTTCAATGGTGAGCTTTTCAAAGCGTCCCGCAATACCGAAACCCGCATTGGCAACAACATAGTCGATGCGGCCAAATTGATTTATTGTTTTTTCTGCGGCAGCCTGAAGATCATCATCATTGCTTACGTCGCAGGAAAGCACCAGCGCCTGCCGTCCTATCGACTCAATCTCCAGGGCAAGTTTCTGCAATCGTTCCTCGCGACGCGCAGCCAGTGCCACATCGCCGCCCTGACGCGCAACCTCCAGGGCCAACGCTGCCCCTATGCCTGACGAGGCCCCTGTAATAAATGTTACCGTACCGGAAAATTTTGCCATTTTGTATAAGAGTCCCTTGTATCATTTGCACTATACATTCTCCCCGCCCTTTTCGTCAATATGATTAGCTGCCGTTTCTTCCCATTGACTTGCCGTCCTCACTTCCCTTATACTTGACAACAAGCTTTACGATGGCAATCATAAGTATGATAGTAGGCAGACCCAAATAATAATGTCATGATTTCGAGACGTGATTTTTTGACAAATTGTGTGAGGCTTGCTCCCATCATCGGCGGCGCGGGCATAGTTCTCTCCGATCCCTTCTGGCAGGGGCTTTTGTCTGGCGACGATTTCGGCGTCGCACTCGCAGGCAATTCCGCAGATGCGATAGATGCGCTGGTGCAGTCCGCGCCCCGGGCGCGTTACTGGACTTCCCTGCACAAAGACAACGTCGTCAGATGCTTCCTGTGCCCACATAACTGTATCATCGGTGATGGCGAGCGGGGCAAATGCCGCACACGCGTGAACGTTAAGGGTGGGCTGCGGAGCCTCGTCTATGGCCGGCCGGTGAGCATCCATGTCGATCCGATAGAGAAGAAACCTTTTTATCACTTCCTGCCCGGGGTCCAAGCCTATTCCCTCGCTACCGCCGGTTGCCCGCTTCAGTGCAAGTGCTGCCAGAACTGGGAAATCTCTCAGGCGAGGCCGGAGGATTATCAGGGTCCGTATACTCCACCGGAAAAGATCGTCAGATCAGCATCCGCCGGCAAGACGCGCGTCGTGGCATTTACCTACAATGAGCCGACGGTCTTTGCCGAATACATGCTGGACATAGCGCGGGATGCTAAGAAGCAAGGCCTCCGCTGTGCATTGATAAGCTGCGGATTCGTAAACGAGACGCCTCTTGCGGAAATGTGCAAGGCGCTTGACGCGATCAAGATAGACCTGAAGGGCTACAGCGAGGATTTTTATCGCAACGTGTGCGGTGCGGAGCTGAAGCCCGTGCTTGCAGGCATCAAACAGATAGCCAAGAGCCGCGCCCATCTCGAGATCGTTAACCTCGTGGTCCCCACATTGAACGATTCCGACAAAATGCTCCTGGATCTGATAGACTGGGTATTGGGCGAATGCGGCCCCGACGTGCCCCTGCACTTCTCCCGTTTCCATCCCGCCTACCAGATGCTCAATCTCCCACCCACGCCTGTAGCCACTCTCGAGCGTGCGCGTGACATGGCTCTCAGCAGAGGCATTCACTTTCCATACGTGGGAAATGTGCCGAGTCATCCGGGGGATAATACTTATTGCCCGAGCTGCAAGAAAGCCTTGATACAAAGGCAGGGCTTTTTCGTCACGGAGATGAATATAAAAAATGGACGCTGCAAATTCTGCAGCCGGAAAATCGCAGGAGTCTGGGTATAGAAAGAGGTCATCAAAAAATGAAGATTCTGAGATGGTGTGCTGTACTATTCGTCGTTAGTCTTGGTTTTGCTCTCGCGTGTCAGGCTACGAAAGCGCCGGACGCTGACGTTCGCGAACCTGCAGTGGCGGGAGCATTCTACCCGGATTCCGCATCCAAACTGAAGCTCGACATTAAAAAATTCATGGAGGAAGCCCTCCCCGCCAGGACCAAGGATGTTGTGGCCATTCTCGTCCCGCATGCGGGCTACATCTATTCCGGCCAGATATGCGCCGACGCGTTTGCGCAGGTTAAGGACAAACAGTATGACGTGATCGTCATCCTCGGAACAAATCACACAACCCCGGGATTTGAAAAAATTTCTCTCTATCCGGGGACAGGATTCCGCACGCCGCTCGGCATCGCGCCGATCGAAAGAGAAGTCGTCTCTGAAATCCTGGCTGCGGACCCCCACGATTGTGTATTGGATAAGTCGGTCCACGCGCGTGAACACTCGGTTGAAGTGATAGTGCCGTTTGTCCAGGTCGTTTTTCCTGAGGCGAAGATCGTCCCCGTTGTCGTTGGCTCTCCCGATGTGGCCATGTGCACGCGCTTCGGCCGAGCCCTGGCGAAGGTATTGAAAAACAAGCGCGCATTGCTAGTCGCCAGTTCCGACCTTTCCCACTATCCTGCGGCGGAGGATGCAGTCGCAGTGGACAGGAAGACCCTTAAGGCGATTACAACGCTTGACCCTGCCCTGCTGCACTCGGTCACCGAATCGCAGATGAATATGCGAGTCCCCAATCTCGTTACCTGCGCCTGCGGAGAGGCGCCCGCCATGGCCGCCATGGCGGCGGCGAAAGCCTTGGGCGCCACGCAAGGTGAAATTATAAAATATACGAACTCCGGAGATGTCCCTTTCGGTGATAAGTCGAGGGTCGTCGGCTACGGCGCAGTCGTCCTGACCAGAGACGCCAGCGAAAAGAACGTGAGCAAAGGGGATGTCCCCTCCCCTGCTCTTCTTTCTGAACCGCTCAGCCTCTCCGACAAGAAGGCCCTGCTTACCTTTGCGAGGGAAAGCATATCCAGAAAATTTTCGACTGATACAGTTCCCCTGGCCAGAGGTTTCAGTGCGAATCTCCAGCAGCCACGGGGCGTTTTCGTAACACTCAAGAAAAAAAATGAGCTCCGCGGTTGCATCGGCCGGATAATAGGAGACGAACCACTCGGGAAGCTCACAGGCGCCATGGCTTGGCACTCAGCATTTGATGACCCGCGCTTCAACCCGGTGACCGCCGATGAGCTTCGTGACATCGAAATCGAGATATCGGTGCTCACTCCGTTGAAAGAGGTTTCCGGCCCCGAGCAAATAGTCGTCGGGCGGGACGGTGTTCTGCTCGTAAAACAGGGACGTTCGGCCGTCTTCCTTCCCCAGGTGGCTACAGAACAGAAATGGAACCGCGACGAAACGCTCGATAACCTCTGTGCAAAAGCGGATCTCCCCCGCGGATGCTGGAAACAGGGCGCGCAATTGTTAACCTTCCAGGCAGTGGTGTTCAGCGAGGCGGACTTCAAGTAATCTCCATGATCATCTCACTTTTTTCCATTGGGCTCGTTTCCATTCTGGGACAGGTCATACTGCTCAGGGAATTGAACGTGTCCTTCTATGGCGTCGAGCTGGTTTATCTCCTGGCCCTCGGCATCTGGCTTTTTTGGACAGCCATAGGGGCGCTTGTCGGCCGCCGCACTGATTTTCCCTCAGGTAAAGCTCTTGCGCTCCTTTTTATTTTCTTCGGAATCCTTCTTCCCCTCGATATCGTATTCATCCGCGCGAGCCGTCTACTCGTGGGCGGCGTGCCAGGTGCATACCTCAGCTTCCTCCAGCAATTTACGATTGCTGTCATTTCACTCATGCCCGCGGCAATACTGTCCGGCATTCTATTCCAGTTCACTGCAAAGTTATACGTTGCGAAGGGAAAAGCAGTGGCCATTGCCTACGCCATCGAGAGTATCGGCGGGTTGATGGGCGGCCTGGCCGCAACCCTTTTCCTCAAATGGGGAATGCAGAACTTTGCCATCGCCTTTGCATGCGCTTTCGCTGCAGTGATCACCCCCCTTGTGTTTCTAAAACCAAAGAGAACATCCCCATTGCAATGGACGGCGACAGTCCTCGCATGTATCCTTCTCCTGCTCTTCTGGAAGGCATTTCCCCTCGATCATCTTATGGTTGCCTGGAACCATCCGAATCTGCTTGCCAGTAAAGACTCTCCATACGGCAGAATCACTGTCGCACAATCGTATGGGCAAATCTCAGTTTTCGAAAATGACGCCCTTGCCTTTGATACTGAAGGAACAGAAGCCGAATACTTCACCAATCTGGCGGCCCTCCAGCACGCAAATCCCGAGCAGGTCTTGATCCTGGGAGGAGGGATTGAAGGGA
Source organism: Syntrophaceae bacterium (assembly GCA_003142635.1). Taxonomy (GTDB): domain Bacteria; phylum Desulfobacterota; class Syntrophia; order Syntrophales; family UBA2185; genus Fen-1135. Next base: position 8,056 of record PLMX01000207.1, read on the forward strand.
TCGTCAGAGAGATGCAAAAATACAAACCGAAGAGTATCGATTACGTGGAACTGAATCCTGTCATGCTCGATCTGGTCACGCAACATCTTCCCGGTGAGATTCAGAAATCCTTGAGCGAACCGAATGTCCGCATTACCCTCGCCGATCCGCGCCGCTTTCTGAAAGACAGCGGCAGGTATGATCTCATACTGGTCGGCATGCCGGAACCAGCGTCGGGCCAGGCAAACCGTTTTTATACGAAGGAGTTCTTCGAACTTTGCGGAGCGAAACTGAATCCCGGAGGCATTCTCGCTTTCCGGCTCCGGTCGGCAGAAAACATCTGGACACTGCCGCTCATGCGGCGCACTGTGAGCATCTGCCGCGCCCTCGAAACTGTTTTTCCTGAGATATTGTTTCTTCCGGGACAGACGAATATCATCACGGCCTCCCGCGCGCAATTGCCGCGGACGCCGGAGATCATGTCCCGGCGCCTCCTGGATCGAAAAATTGCTACACGGCTGGTTTCACCGAATTACATCAGATACCTCTTTACGAACGACAGATTTGGCGAAATCAAAAATATGCTGAGGACGGAAGCTGCACCCGCAAACACCGATGTCAGGCCTGTCTGCTACCAGTATGCCTTAACGATCTGGCTCTCAAAATTCTTCCCCGGCATTGCCTTGGTAGATTTTTCTTCCCTTCCGGATAAGATCGCGGCAAGACCTGCCCTGCCGCTTCTGCTTTGGATCAGCCTGCCGCTTCTGTTTCTGCTCTCCCGCTTCGCGCCTTCCTGCCGTCGCGTCTTGCTGGTCGCTGCCGCAGGCTTTCTCGGCATGGTTCTCGAAACAATCCTCATTCTCTATTACCAGGTGAAATACGGGGTACTCTATCAGGATATAGGGCTCCTGCTTATGAGTTTCATGGCGGGGCTTGCCCTCGGTGCAATGAGCATTGAGAGATTGATGGCCAGGTTCGCCGATCGACCAAGATTGGTCAGATGGTATGGCGTCGCGCTGCTTGCCGGATTTTGTTTCCTGTGCGTAGTGACAGCAACCCGGCTGACGGTGAGCGCGGCAACGGGTTTGCTGCAAACCTCATGGTTCCTTATGGCGGCGGGATTTCCTGTTGCCGGTATTTTTGCCTACGCGACCCTTTACGAAATAAAAGACCAAAGAAGCGTAATCTCTCCCCTCTACGCAGCGGACTTGCTGGGAGGATGCGCCGGCTCTCTTCTCGGCAGCCTTCTTTTAATTCCGGTGCTGGGTCTCGATATCACAACGCAAGGGATGCTTCTCCTCGCCGCCTTTTCTATTCTTCTCGTTTAGAGTTAATCGTTTGACACATGGAATCTATTTTCCTATAATCCCATTCAAAGACATTCATTGCAGCAGGAGGAAAATCTCGATGGCGAAGATTACTGGCGGGCAACTGGCAGCGAGAACACTGAAGCAGATAGGCGTTACAACCGTATTCACTCTTTCCGGCGGCCACATCATCGATATCTACAACGGCTTTGTGGATGAGGGGATCAGGATCATCGACGTGCGGCATGAGCAAACGGCAGCCCATGCCGCTGAGGCGTGGACAAGGCTTACTGGTTCTCCCGGCGTTGCTGTGGTGACGGCCGGTCCCGGCGTGACCGACGCCATCACCGGCATAGCCAATGCCTTCCGCAACCAGGTACCCATGCTTGTAATCGGCGGTCAGGCCCCGCGGAAGCAGCTTCTAAAAGGCGGGCTACAGGAGCTCGACCATGTTGCGCTCACGAAACCCATAACCAAGCTTTCCATCTCTATTTCCGATACGGAGCGCATTCCCGAATTAATCGCCACCGCCTTGAGAGAGGCGTATAACGGGCGTCCGGGACCGTCCTTTATCGAAATCCCCATAGACGTGCTGGATAATGCTGTGGACCTCGATACGGTCACCTTCCCTTCATACATACGTTCACAGGGGCGCAAATACGGCGACCCCGCTCTCATCAAAGAGGCGGCAGAGCTGCTGGAAAAGGCCGAGAGGCCGGCCATCATCGCAGGCACGCAGGTGTGGTACTGCCGCGCCGATGACGAGATCTCGACATTTGTGGACAAGGCCTGCATCCCCACCTATCTCAACGGCGCTGCGAGGGGATGCCTTTCCGGTGATTGTCCCTCTTTCATGGTCCGCTCGCGAAGGCACGCCCTTTCCAAGGCCGATGTGGTCATGGTTATCGGCACGCCCTTTGATTTCAGACTCGCATACGGCAACCGCATCGCGAAAGATGCAAAGGTAATTCAGGTAGATTTAGACTACGGTGAACTGGGACACAACAGAGAAATCGCAATTGGCATCGAGGGCGATATAAAGGCGGTGCTCACGCAGCTTACAGAAGTGTTCACGACTTCTCGGCGGGGCGGAGGATGGCTCGATGAACTGTGTCAGCTCGAAAAGAAATTGCTCGATAAAGACAGGCCGTACCTTGAATCCGATGCCGTGCCCATCCATCCCCTGCGCCTCGCGAGCGAGATTAAGGCATTCATGCGGGAAGACACAATCTTTATCGCCGACGGTGGGGACGTGGTGACAATGTCCGCGAGCGTCGTCACACCGTGCATACCAGGGCGCTGGCTCGACCCGGGTCCCTTAGGCACCCTCGGCGTGGGGACGCCGTTTGCCATCGCCGCCAAAGCGGCCATGCCTGATACGGAGGTTATCGTCCTCTTCGGTGACGGGGCCTTCGGACTGACGGGCTTTGATTATGATACGCTCATCCGCTTCAATATGCCGGTAATCGGTATCGTGGCAAACAATGCAGCATGGAATCAGGTTCGCTACGGACAGATGGAAAGATACGGCCGGGCGCGCGGCGAGGTGGCGAATGTACTCAGTCCGCTTCGTTATGACCGCGTGGTGGAGGCCATGGGCGGCTACGGCGAGAATGTCACCGAACCCGCACAGATCCGCCCTGCCCTTGAGCGGGCACGTCAGTCCGGAAAGCCGTCTTTGATAAATGTGATGGTGGACCCGAATGTATTCAGTTCCGGCACGATGACACAATCCATGTTTAAATAACTTATAAGGAAGAATTTAGGAGCGATATGAAGCAAGGGATTAAGAAAAACAAGCCTGGAAGAAAAGGGAAAGAGACAATTATATTTGTCTTCATTCTATTGGCTTTGACGCTTTATCTCTGCACCACAGCAGCGGCCGAAATTTACAAATGGGATGATGACAAAGGGGAGATGCATATCTCGGACTCGCCGCCGCCTGGGGCCAAATCAGGCGGCAAAATAGAAGTCTACAAAGACACACAGGAAGACAGCCCCGGCACGACGACGATGCCAGTCAAGAATAAAGGAGATTCAAGACCGTCCCTCGAAAGGAAGAAGAAGGCTGACGTAGTGCTCTATACTACCAGCTGGTGCCCATAATGCCGCAAGGCGCGCGAATACTTCCGGTCTCGGGGGATTGATTTCACCGAGTATGACATAGAGAGGGACAAAGAAGCGGCAATCCGCAAAAGGCAATTGGACGGTAGAGGCGGAGTTCCCTTTGCCGTTATCAACGGCCGCTTCATCCGCGGGTTTTCTGCATCGGCATATGACAGGGCGCTGCAAGAATAGAGATTTAAGGTTCATCCCGTTCATGCGCACTTTTGAGTTGATAATCTGTTGAATTCGGTAGCGAGCAAATGACGAACTACTGTTGCTTAAGAATCAAAGATTCTCCGCAGCACTCTGCGGAGAGGTTCAATTGAGCCTTCACTGACAACACCTACTTATCAGTACATGACTGTATCGTTGAGAGTCATTGATTACGGTTCGTACTGTTGAATATGCCACCATCTATTCTCTGTCTAACTCTTTCATCACGGCAAGCCCGAGGGTCAGCCAGTCCAGATCAAGGCCGCCGTATTCGACAGGCGATTTGATCCCGAGAAGGCCCGGTACCCAACTTTTTAAATACATCGTGGGGCGATTTTGCAGTCTCTGGCCCATTGCCTCACATGGGCTGGAACTCCCTGATCGCGAATCCCTTTGTCATATCCTTGAACATCATCTGTTCGGTCGAGAGCTCAAAATCTATATTCTTTTATTTCTCTCTTTAAAGATTGGTTACAGTTGGTTATGATTAAAGAGTTGCCTGGATTGCCCGCCGGCGTGTGGGGAAGCGGCTTTGCCGCCCTGCGGGATTCCGATCCGGCTCAATCCTATTCCAATCCCCGGAACTCGCTCGGCAGATGAACCCTCGGCCGATTGGCGGTCTTGATCCCCAAAGCATCATCGGCGATCAGCAGGCGCATTATATTTACGGTCCCTTCGCCGACCTGGTACAGCTTGGAATCCCGGTAATATTTCTCCACAGGCATTTCGAGGGAATAGCCCATGCCGCCATGAACCTCCATTGCCATTCCCGCGCATTTCACAACCGCCTCTCCGGCAAAATACTTGGCTATTGCTATTTCACGCGAGAAAGGAAGGCCCTGGTCATTGAGCCAGGCCGCCCGCCGAACCAGGAGCCGCGCCGCTTCGACCTGCGTCGTCATTTCTGCAATGACAGCTTTGACCATCTGATATTCACGGATCAGCTTCCCGAACTGGACCCTTTGGTTGGCATAAGTTATGGAAGCATCCAGACAGGCCTGAGCCAATCCAACCGCACCGCTGGAAACGCTGATCCGGCCTCTATCAAGAGCGGTCATGGCGACAATGAAGCCTTGGCCCATTTTTCCAAGGAGATTTTCCTTGGGTGCGCGGACGTTCTCTATATGGATTTCAGCTATTGGCGAAGACTTGTCCCCGAGTTTCGGCGTTTCCCTGGTAGTCCATCCGGGCTGATTTGTCTCAACCACAACAGCGCATAGGCCTTGGTATTTCTTGCTCCTATCGAAACTGCCATAAACGACGGCGTAATCCGCAACAGTACCGTTTGAGATCCAGGTTTTTTCGCCGTTTATCTCGAAATGGTCTCCCTTGTCCACTATTTTGGTTTCTATGGAAGCGAGGTCCGATCCGGCATTCGGCTCCGAAAAGCAGGTGCATCCAAGCTTTTTCCCCATGACCAGATCAGCCACATATTTATTCCTGACACTCTCGGTGCCCCATTCCATCATTGTGTAAGGTACGGTCATGGCCTGAAGATTAAAAAGGGCGCGCAATCCCGAATCGGCGCGCGAGATTTCCTCACATACCACCGCATGGGCCAAAAACCCTGAATCCGAGCCTCCGAACCGGGGCGGGAAAGCGCATCCGAAGTACCCCAATTCCCCCATTTTGGAAACTATGTCTCGATTAAATCCTTCTTCTTTGGCTCTGGGTTTTATTTCCTTTTCAACAAAACGTCGCGCCGCATCCAGCATGGCTTTGGTTTCATTGCTCAATTCAAAATTCATCATTAATCTCCTGAAAATTTAAATTATTAATCTATTTATTTATCTGACAATTCTTACTAATAATCTCTATCCGGCTTTTAAACAGACGTAGATTCCTCGCAATCTTTCTTGCGGGTCACCGTACTGATAATTACCAATGTCAATAATCCCACTATTAGACCAGGGTACAAAGGATCAATCCCTTTTGGAAAAGCCAGCTGCCATATGAGGTTTGTGGCAGGGCCCAATATGGCAGATGCCAAGCCGGCAATAGGAGTGACATAACGACTGAAGAACATAGCCCCCAACATAGGCATCAGAATACTGCAGCCCCGTAATCCCATAGACAGGAAAGCCCAGCTGAGAACCATGCTCTTGAGGTTCCCCGTAATGAACAAAACGCCGATTAAGCTTACGGCGAGAATCAGCGCCCTCTGCAAATACAAGATTGTCCTGTCTGCGGCCTCTGGATTGATTATCTTTTTATAGATATCCGTGGTGAGCATGGTGGAAATTCCGAGTGTCAGACCTGCCCAAGTCCCGATCGTTGTTATCAGCAACACCGCCAGAATTATTCCTGCAACTGCGGCCGGCACATAATTCATTATGAACATCGGGAGCGCCTGGGACGCCGCCATTGTCGGGAAGTTAGCCCTCATGTAAAGTCCCACCATAATTCCGAATATTCCCAGGGGCGGTATCATACAGGCGGAAATAAGAGCGCCTTTTCTTGCTTCCTGAAAAGTCCTGCCTGAAAAAATCGCCTGGATGTAAGTTTGCGTTGAAATTACGCCGACCACCAATGAAAAACCCGCCGCCAAGTCTGTCGTGACACCGCGGCCGAAAAACGAGAACCAGGGATAAGCGGGAAATTTCGCCACCGCCCCGGACCAGCCGCCGATCATATAATACGCCATTGCGCCGGTGAGGATAGTGGCCGGATAAAGCAACGCCATTTTAGCCGTCCCCACCATTCCGGTGCCGAATACCCCGCCAAATGCGACGTAACCCAAAACAAGGATAACTCCGATGAAAGCAGCTGCGTATGGACTCAGGCCAAACATGGAGGTGATCAGGGCGACAACAGCCAATCCCTGGGCAACAATGCTCAGGAACATCCCGATTGATAAGAATATACTTGTAATCGGTCCTATGTTCTTCCCATATGTTCGCAGTAGATACTGGGGGATGGTTTGAAGAGAGCTTTCATGCAGACTCTTGGCAAGGGCTAACCCCAGTATGGCACATCCAATGCCGCATCCTATATGGAACCACCAGGCAGCCATACCGTATTTGAATGCCAGCTCTGCCGTGCCCACGGTAGCCGATCCCCCCACCAATGTACCCATAATAGTTCCTGAAACCACTGTCGCACTGGCCTTTCTACCGCCAATGGCAAAATCCGCCGCTGATTTGACCCTGCGCCCCGAATAAATCCCCAAGGCCGAAAAACCGATCAGCGTGATTACAATCCCTATAATATGGATAGTTGACAGACTATACATTTTTAAACCTCCCTATTTCCGGGACATTTACCCCAGTGGACATCCTGTTTCTGCTGCATATGGCTTCGGGATTATTTTGCACTGAGCAGCCCGGCCTTTTTCGCCTGTTCAGTAAGGGTATCCCTGAATTTCGGGTGGGCCAGTTTAATTAGACTCCTGGCCCTGTCTATATTATTTTTTCCTTTTAAAGCGGCTACGCCGTATTCGGTTACGACGTAATCCGCCATATACCTCGACACCATCGGGATCTGAGGTGCACATGGGTTGTCTGTCCGCGTAGGATGCAGGACGATTCTCGAATATTTTTCATCGCCCGTGGTCGCCGACAGCGTAGTTACAAATTTGGCATCATCGGATATCGCACAGCCTAGGGCAAAATCCACCTGGCCACCCGATCCGGTATACTGGTCTTCAAGACCGAGGACATCAGCATAGATATTTCCATATAGGTCCACCTGGAGGGCGGCATTTATCGCAACCATTTTGCTGTTCCTGGCGATGACCCACGGATTATTGCAATAATCAACCGGCTGCATCTCAATAAGGGGATTATGGTTCAGCCAATCATATAATTTATGGGTTCCACCATGGAACGTGCATACGATTTTTCCCTTGTGTATAGCCTTTTTTGAATTATTGAGAACCCCGCTTTCGACGAGCGGCACCACGTGCTCGGGAACCATTTCGCCATGCATTCCCAAGTCCTTTTTATCCTTCAAGAAGAGAATCGCGGCTTCGCTGATCGCTCCGTATCCTATCTGGATCGTCGAGCCGTCCTCTACCAGGCTGGCGACATTTTCTCCTATTCTCCTTTCGATATCTGTGACAGTAAATTGTTCAAGCTCGAAAATTTTATCGTTCACCTCGACCGCATAGTCGATATCCGATACATGGATGAAAGATCTCCCGTAAGTCACGGGCATGTTGGGATTTATTTCTGCCATTACCAGGCGGCAAGGGCGTTCAAGCGCTGCGAATATGTAGTCGACAGATACACCGAGACTGCAGTAGCCATTCTTATCCGGCGGGGAAACAGTCAGCATGAGGACATCGCTTTTAAAGTCACCCTCCCTGAGCAGTTTGGGATAATTCCCGAAAGATATTGCATAGAAATCGGCCCGCCCCTCTCTCAATAACTGGCGAACGGCTTTACGCCTTCCGCAGAAGGGTGTAGCGATGCGGATATGTTTCTCCATGCCCGGCTCCGCCATCTTTTGCTGGAACGGTCCGAATGGGGTAAGATGGAATATCCTGCATCCCTCAAGTTCCTTCGCCCTGTTCACCAAAGCCATAGGAAGATGTCGCGGTTCGGCACAAAAATTCGCTAGAACAATTTCGTCTTTGGATTTGATCGCTTTTACTGCTTCCTCGGCCGTTACCCATTTTGTTTTCTTCATTTGAGCTAATTCCTCCTTTCTCACCATGAATTGTTTTTATTCGATTGTGATAACCTGTTTTGGACATATGAAAGCGTCAGGTTTTGATCAATCATTCTTAAGTTTTGGCACGGACACGTTTGGCTACTTTCTTCATCTCACCGAGTCGGCGAGCAAGCGGTCCGTCTTCCCTCCATAGATGACAACTGTTAATCAGCAGAGAGTCGTCAAGATCCGAACGCTTCACCCTTCCATCTTCACGCACACGATTGTAATACGTATATGAGCCTTGGATGGCGGCGCTGCTCATGAACAAGATTAAATTCATAATATGGATACATCCGACCTTACCCCCGAGAAGCTCTGTCACCTTGCGCTTGAATCCCTGGGTCAACTGTAACCCCACGATTTTGCCTGAGAGCGCCTCTACCTCATGGCACTTTGCGTTGGGTATGATCGCCATCTCTATCTCCGCGGACTCGATGATCAATTTAGGAAGCGACAGTGTCATCCTTACCATCATACGGTGAATCATGCCTGGATTAACGACCTGTTTGCGTGAATAGATGAAGGACGGGCAGAAACGCTCATCGACAAGCAGACCCTCGATCTTAATCTTGTCTTCACCGATCTCGAAGATCTTAATCGACACTCCTCTTTCATGAATCAGATCCATTTTACCCGACCCCAACCTCCCTGATCATTGCCATCCGGCATTCAGATAAATATGTTGCTCCCGCAGATCCCTTCCCCGAGACGTTGGGCGGAAGCCTTTGCTTACGATTCTTTCTCTTCTTGAAGATTCAAGTCGACCAGATAAAGATGGAACCCTTCCAGCACGCATTCCTCCCGTTGATTCATGATCAGCGTTTTGAAGCGGACAAACCCCTGATCACCCTTTCTCCATTTTTTCTCCGCACTGAAACGAATAGAGATCGTATCTCCTACCACGACCGGCTTGAGAAAGCGGCACCCCTGCTCCAGGAAAATGAATCCGTCCAGTTTGCTGTTGATGTAGGATCCGCCGAGCGCCGTCATGGAGGCAAGCAGGAGCCCATGTGCCACTGGCTTACCGAACCTTGTCTTCCGACAAAATTCCACATCATAGTGCGAAGGATGATTGTCACCCGTCAGACCGGCAAAAAACAGATAATGGGCATCGGTGATCGTCCTTGACGGTGAAACAAACTCATCGTTAATCTTCAATTCGTCAAAAAACATACACTCTCCTTAGTTGAATGACTATATTCGCCCTAAGGTTGACCAAATAAGACAGATCATCTAGTGGGTTAAATCACCCCTTCAGCCCGCAAGGTCTCCAAATGATCCGGATCAAGACCTATTGAACCGAATACCTCCCCGTTATGCTCGCCCAGCAGCGGTGCTCCTTTTTTGTATTTGGCAGGCGTCAGGGACAGCTTGACAGGAAATCCGAGCTGCTTGATCTTTCCTGACACCGGGTGATCAACCTCAAAAATCATTTCACGCGCAATCACACGCGGGTCAAGGAATGCCTCATCAAGGGTCCGCACCGGTGTAAGGCAAAGTTCCCAATCTGCAGCAGCCGTCATCCATTCGGCTAACGTGCGTGTGCTGAATCTCTCCTGCAGGCAGGCGATCATCCTGGATTGATGGGAGGGATTTTTCTGTAATGGAATGAATTCCTCAAGCCCGATCCATATACAAAAAGCGCCCCAGAATTTAGGTTCCAATGCTCCCAAGGTGAGGTATTTCTTATCTTTTGTCCGGTAACTGTTATAGCAGGCAAGCGAGCCGGTATAGGTATGTTCACCGGGTTTTGGAACCTTACCGCTTACCATGTATTCATTAAAGACAAGGGGCAGCCAGCTGGTAATGCCATCCGTCATCGATACATCTACATACTGTCCTCTATTCGTGTTCACACGGGCGGCCAAGGCGACCAAAATACCCATTACCGCCATCAGGCTGCCGCCACCTAGGTCCGCGATCTGGACACCCGGAAGGGGAAGACTCTCTCCCGAGGTAGACGTAAGCCCTAGAATCCCGGTGTTGCTGATGTAATTGATGTCGTGGCCGGGTTTGTCTCGGTCGGGTCCCGTTTGCCCATATCCCGTCAGGGAACAATAGATTAACGTTGGGTTAATCTCCTTCAAGCGACTGTAACCCAAGCCAAGCCCGTCCATGTATCCAGGCCGGAAGTTCTCGATCAAGACATCCGCTTTTTTTGCGAGCTCAATGAGTAATTCCCGGCCACGCGCTTTTTTAAGATCAAGGGTTATGCTTTTTTTATTGCGATTCAGCAGTAAGTGACGGGCGCTCAACCCTTTTATAAAAGGACCGATATGCCGCCCCGGTTCACCTGCCGGGTGTTCGACCATGATAACCTCGGCACCGTAATCGGCAAGCATGAGCGAGGTGAAGGAGCCAGGCAACAGGCGAGTCAGGTCCAAAACCTTTACTCCTTCTAATGCCTGCACCTCGGTACTCCTTTCTGCTGCTTTTTCTTTTAAGCTAACTTTGCTGCTTTTAATATTCAATCCTTTCCTTGTTCCAGCCGGTAGTGGAAGTTTCTTAATGCATCAACAGCTTCCAAATTGAGCATGTCCCCGAACTTCCCGTCACTGGCCTGCCTGAGAGCCATCTTAATTACTTTCAGAGTCTTTGACGGTTTCGATGAAAATTTGTCGATATACCCCTGAAGTGCATCCCCAAGCTTATCAGAAGGTACTTTCTTGTTAATTAAATTGAGCTCCTCGGCGTCATCAACGGATAAGGATTCTCCCAAAAACAGAAACTCCCGCGTCTTGGCGGAACCGATATTATCTAAAAGTATTTTATGGCCGCCGCACAACACCGTCGATCCGACATCTATTTCCGGCAGACGAAAAACAGTACCTTCGGCCGCTATTCTTATGTCGGCATAAAGGCTCATAATCATTCCGCCGCCCACAACATGGCCATGCAGGACAGCTATGATTATCTTTTCAGTTTCTCTCAAAAGCGACGCTATCTCTTGAAGCGTTGACACTCTCTCAAAATAGGTATTAAAGGATACGCCTCCCTTGATCTCCTTTACGTCTCCTCCCACACAAAAGGTTCGGCCCTCTCCCCGCAAAACAATTATGTTTTGTGGTAAAGAGTTGATATAAGAAAGGGCTGAACGTATTTCCTTTAGCATGGGCGTGCTTAAGGCGTTGAGGGAATTAGGCCTGTTTAAAACCAATTCTACGGCATTGTCTTTTTCGATAATCTTAATGAACTCATATTCCATTCGATTCAGCATCCTCTCTCCAAGCAATTCATACTTGATTACAATTCTTAATTATGTTAATCAAAAATTTAATTAAATATTTAATTTATGTTTATTGTGCTAATAAATTATTTTTATGTCAAGGTTATTTTAATCATGAATATTGAATTTGAAAATCTAATACTTATAGCTGCACGAGTATTTCCAGATTATTCAAAAGTTGCTTATTAGGCAACTTTTGAATCGGAAATTGATGATAGTTAAATTTAAATCTGATTTGATTTTGGTAAATGTAAATACTGTGATAAAAATAGAGAAGATCAAGGTTGATTGCTAAGGATTGTACATGGATAAAAAGAAGCGTAACGGGCTTATCCTGGATAATATTTATCAGAAGATAAAAGAAATGCTCTACAGCAACCAACTTGTTCCAGGACAAAAGATTATCTATGGTGATATCGCGAGAAAGATGAATACGAGTATAACGCCGGTAGTCCAGACGCTGAAGCGATTGGAGGCATCAGGGACGGTTAAATATATCCCCAATAAGGGATATTTTGTCGGGGAGGTCTCGGGCGCCGAGATCAAAGAGCTGTATGAAGCAAGGGAAGCATTGGAATTATATGTCCTTCCCAATATTTTAGAAAACACTACTCCAAGTCTAATTGAATCGTTGAGGAACAATTTTCGCAAGCACGATATCTCCGATCCCAGGATATTGGGTATTCAGGATGCCCAATTCCATCTAGAAATTATAAAGTTCGCGGGAAATAATACTATTTATAATCTCTTAAGGGAAATTTACGAACAAATTTACCTTCGCTATAAACCCCAATATGTTGGACCTCAACGACCGAAGGAGGCCTTAAAAGAACACAAGGCTATCCTTAATGCCATCGCCAAGCAGGATTTGAAGGAGGCTCGCAAAGTTATTAAGAAACATATCCGGTATCAGATAGAACACATGGCCCAATTCTTTGAGAAATCAAAATTCAAGCATCGAATCTGAAAACATGCGGTTTCGCGATACTTGAATTCCCTGTTTTGTGACCCCATAGAAATGGGATTGTCACGTTCCGGCAAGTTGTAGATAACATTCTTGTCAAACGGAAGCTGATCTATAATTTGAATCACAAGCTTTTGCAAATAGGTAAGCAGCTTTATCTTGCGAGTTCAATTATTGGAACCAAAATATCTATCAAATGGTTCTAAAACTGCTGATAAACAATTCGCTCTGCTCCTATAGACCGTTGTGAAAATACTTACAAACAAATTAGAACTGTCTGGAGGTAATATATGAGACCGTATTTCGCGAAGATGCAGGACTGGGGAAAGCCTGCAATAGAGAATAAAGCGAATGTCGATGAAATTAAAAAGGTCGAGCAGGAGATTGCCAAACTGCTTACTAAAAACAAGAAAGCAGGCATGTCGCAGGAAGTATTAAACAAAAGAGGTGAGTGGACAGTCTACCAAAGACTAGAATATATAGTTGAGCCGGGAACATGGGCGCCACTGCATATGCTCTATGATCCAATGGACGAAGAATCAGGAACAACCGGAGTAGTGGATGGCCTTGGCAGAATCAATGGCAGATGGTGCGTTATTATCGGCTTTGATAACAAGGTCATGGCAGGCGCCTGGATTGCCGGTCAGTCAGACAACATTCTTCGGGTTACCGACATGGCCAAAAGACTCCACTGCCCCCTCGTATGGCTTGTTAACTGCAGCGGCGTGAAGCTCCCCGAGCAGGAAAAGGTCTATGCAAACAGACGTGGAAGTGGAACAACATTCTTCAGGCACGCGGAACTGAACATACTCGGGATCCCTGTTCTTGCAGCGATCTATGGAACGAACCCGGCAGGCGGCGGATATCAGGGCATCTCTCCGACAATTCTTCTGGCACATAAAGACTGTAACATCGCTGTCGGCGGCTTAGGCATCGTCAGTGGTATGTCCCCCAAGGGTTATTTCGATGAAGCCATGGCGGAACAGCTCATTGAAGCAACAAGGACATTCAAATCAGTGCCTCCTGGCAGGGTTGAAATACATCATGATGCTACCGGTTTCTTTAAACAGGTATTTCAGACAGAAGAAGCGATTCTTGATGCCGTTAAAGAATGGGTGAGCTATCTTCCCGCATACAACAGCAAATTCTTCAGGGTAGCAGAACCGGCAGCACCGAAATGGCCAGCAGAAGACCTTTATAGCATTGTACCCTTTAATCAGAAGAGGACATATGACGCGGAAGAAGTTATGGCAAGGCTCGTTGATGGAAGCGAGCACATGGAATTCAGACCTGACTATGGTCCGGAACTCTATACGGGTCTCGTGAAAATCGATGGCTTCCTCATGGGTATAGTAGCGAACAGACAAGGTCTGATGCCGAAGGGTTATCCTTACTACGCTACTTATCCCGGAATCGGCGGCAAGTTCTACCGCGAAGGCCTCATCAAGGTCAACGAGTTTGTCGCCCTCTGTGGCAGAGATAGGGTGCCCATGATCTGGATCCAGGATACATCGGGTATCGATGTCGGCGACATCGCAGAAAAAGCAGAGCTTCTGGGTTTAGGTCAGGCATTGATATACTCCATCGAGCAGAGCGATCTGCCTATGATGACCGTCATATTGCGGAAGGGTACCGCAGCAGCCCACTACATCATGGCAGGGCCACAGGCGAACAACAACAACGCCTTCACCCTCGGCACGGCAACAACGGAAATCTACGTTATGCACGGTGAGACGGCGGCAGCGGCAAGCTTTGCGAGAAGGCTCGTAAAAGAGAAAGACGCAGGCAAACCTCTTGCTCCAGTCATCGAGCAGATGAACAAACTTGTCAAGGAATACTATGAGAAATCAAGACCGGCATACTGCGCAAAGGCAGGGCTTGTCGATGAAGTTGTGAAAATGACAGACCTGAGAACATACTTTGTCGCATTTACGAACTGCTGTTACCAGAACCCGATATCCATAACACCACAGCACCAGATGATTCTTCCGAGGATCATAAAGGGTTAAAACAAGGAAGAGATGGTCCGTAAGAGACTCTCGTCAGGTCTTCTGGAAATGCAGTTTCTGGCGAAGCATTTGATCACGGTCGATGAACTAATGAGTAAGGTAGGATTTGAGGTTATCAAATAACCGGGGAGGAAAAAGTGAATGTCATTGTATGTGTAAAGCAGGTTCCGGACACAGAAGCCCTTATCAAGGTGAAGCCTGATGGATCAGGGATCGAAGAAACTGGTATTAAATGGGTAACGAATCCCTATGATGAGTTTGGCGTCGAAGAAGCTCTGAAACTGAAGGAAAAGTTCGGTGGAGATGTTACCATTGTTTCCGTCGGTCCAGCGAGGGCATTGGACACCATCAGAACAGCTCTTGCCATGGGAGCCGACAAAGGAATACATATAAACGATCCGGCCCTTGAAGGTACTGACGCCTATAGCATAGCCTCTGCTCTGGCCGCGGCAATCAAGGGTATCGCATACGACATTATCTTTTGCGGACAGAGGGCCATAGACGACGACGCCGGTCAGGTAGGTTCCGTCCTTGCAGAATTGTTGGGCATCCCTCAAGTAACATTTGTAACAAAGCTCGATGTCGAAGGTAACGCCATAAAAGTGGTGAGGCCGATTGAAGGGGCCCAGCTTCTGATTCAAAGTTCACTGCCGTGTGTAGTCACCGCGCAGAAGGGACTGAACGAGCCTCGCTTCGCATCCATGCTGGGAATAATGAAGGCAAAGAAAAAACCTGTCGATGTTAAGAATGCTGCAGAGCTGGGAGTAACTGTCGCCCCGAAAGCAAACATCACGAGGCTCTTACCGTCTCCTGCCAGACCTCCTGGAAAGATTATCTGCGGTGAGGAACCTGCGGAAAAGGCCAGAGAACTGGCGAAACTGCTCAGGGAAGAGGCGAAAGTTATTTGACCTACCCCCGATACTTGTACCACATGTTAAGTTAGAGTTCAGCCATTTTGTTTTTCAATTTAGATCCGCCCCTGGTGCTGAAGGACGGTTATTCGATGAGCTGTGCGACCTGAATGTGTTGTATTCAATGCGCCATATTTCAATTAGCACCTGAGCTTTCTTATTTGTAAGGTCTTCAAGGAATACTGTTTGAAAGGAAGCCTGTTTGTCCAAAATGCTGGATGCAACAAGGAAGTACGCATCAACCGGATGAACCGGACTTAATCCTGAACCTCAACCGCCCATCTGTCATATCGAAGAAGGAGAAGCAAGCCGGGAACGGCGAGAGCCGTACAGATGACAAAAAACATCACCCAGCCCCCGGCGTCGGCGAGGTAACCTGTCGGCGCACCCGTCACGTTGCGGCCCACGGCCATAAGGCTGCTGAGCAATGCATACTGCGTTGCGGTAAACTTCCTGTTGCAAAGGCCCATGAGGAATGCCGTATATGCCGACGTTCCCATGCCTCCGCAGAAATTCTCAATACCGATGACCGTGGCCAAGGCCCAGATCTCGCGGCCCGTAAATTCGAGCAGAATAAAAGCGAGGATTGATACCCCCTGCAGCACCCCAAAGACAAAGAGAGACCTTTTCAGAGGCCACCTGGACATGAGGGCGCCACCCATGAGGGCTCCCACGATCGTCGCCGCCATGCCGAAGCCCTTGTAAATGGTCCCCAGCTCTGTCCGCGAAAAACCCACGTACTTCAGAATATACGGTGTTGTCATCTGGGCAGCGGCAATATCTCCCAGCTTGTAAAGCATGATAAAGAGGAGAATCTCGAGAGAGCCGGGTCTTCTGAAAAATTCCAGAAACGGCGCAACTGCCGCTTCGTAGAGACTCTTCGGGGCCTCGACCGTTTCGCCCGCAGGATTTATCTTGAGAGGCTCGGGAGCAAGCAGCGTGGCAATGCAGCCGATGACCATGAAAAGGCCCATTATTAAATAGACCATCTTCCAGGACACATAATCGGAGAGGATGAGGGCCGCGGCGCCGCCCACCAGGAGGGCAATCCTGTAGCCCATGATCCACACGCCGACACCCGCACCGCGCTCTTCAGGCTTCAGGTACTCCGTCCGGTACGCGTCGAGGACGATGTCCTGGCTCGCGCTGAAAAAGGCAAGACTGAGCGCCGCGGCGGCGACGAGCAGGGGCATGGAAGCAGGGTTGAAGAACCCCAGTGCGGAAATCGTGAAGATGAGAAAAAGTTGCGTGATTATCATCCAGCCCCGCCTCCTCCCGAGGAAGGGCGGCACGAAGCGATCCATCAGCGGCGACCACAGGAACTTGAAGGCGTAAGGCAACCCTACGAGTGAATACAGTCCGATGGTTTTTATATCCACCCCCTCCGCCACCAGCCACGCGGAAAGAGTCGACCCCGTGAGTGCGAGAGGCATGCCGGAGGAAAATCCGAGGACCAGCATGAGGAGCATTTTCCCGCTCAGGTAAACCTTGAACCAGTTGAAAGGGTTTCGCTCCATCGTTCAATCAATAAGTGTCAAAGGAATTATTTTTTCCGGGCCGCCTCAATCAGGGCGCGAAAGACATTCCGATGCGGTTCTTCATCCTGCATCTGTTCCGGATGCCATTGGACCCCCAGGATGAATCTGCCGGAGAGGGCCAAGGGCGAGCCTTCCGCGGGCTCTATCGCTTCTATCACACCGTCCGGCGACCAGGCTGAGGCGCGCAGGTCCTGGCCGATCCTCTGAGGATGGACTGCCTGATGGTGGCTGGAATTTGTCGAGAGCACGCCGCCCGCGGGTATATTTACTGCCTGTGCAGCGAGGCTTTCCTTCTCAAGAAGCACGGAGTGACGGAAGTTCGGCTCCTCATCTGCCCTCTCCTTCTTGGAGTGCGGAATGTGGGATATGCCCGCGGGCGCATCCCATTCCGTTCTGATATCCTGTATCAGCGCACCCCCCTGCGCTATACTGATAAGCTGATGGCCGCCGCAGATGCCAAGGATCGGAAGTGTAGTCTTATGCAGCGCCCATTTCGCGAGCTCCATGTCAAAGCGGTCACGGCGTTTCGGCATCAGTTCATCTTCGGGCTGCGGATGCCCGCCGAAGTGATCCGGCCAGTAGTCGTCGCCTCCGATGAGGACTATACCGTCAATAAGCGTCAACAGCGCTTGTATCGTAATTAAATCTTCGCACGGGGGAAGGCAAAGCGGCGTTCCGCCCGCGCCCGCAACGGCATCCACGTAACTGACGTGGACAAGAAGCCCGTATTTTTCATATTTGTCTATGATGTCCATAGACATGTTGAGCCCGATTATGGGACGACTCTTCATGCGGTTTCTCTTTTCCTCTGCACCAAGTAATGTTCCATCAACGTCGCGCCACTATAGGGGAAATGGGCCCGTGTGTCAACTGCCCTGTATTTGTCTTAACACCGCTTTCCCTTTGACATATAACCAGCTTTCCCGTATACTTACTCAGAAAATTGCATATGTCGTGATCAAAAAATCAAGAAAGGTGATGGGCATATTATGAAAGTAAGCGTTGACAAGGATCTTTGTACAGGATGCGGATTATGTGTTGATACAGTCTCGGACGTTTTCGAACTCGTAGATGAGCAGGCCTCTGTAAAGGTGGCGACAGTGAAGAAATCGCTTTATGACGCCGTAAGAGAAGCGGCGGACGATTGCCCCACGGAAGCAATCATCGTAGAAGAGTAAGAAGCCATGGTGCATTACGAAGAATTAGGACTGGTAAATACCAGGGATCTGTTCAAGAAGGCCATGCGCGGCGGCTATGCCATACCCGCATTCAACTTCAACAACATGGAGCAATTGCAGGCCATAGTGGCTGCCAGCGTCGAAACGAAATCCCCGGTCATACTGCAGGTCTCAAAAGGGGCCCGTCAATATGCAAATCAGACACTGCTGCAATACATGGCCAAGGGCGCAGTGGAAGTGGCAAGGGAGATGGGTTATGCAATCCCCATAGCCCTGCATCTGGATCACGGCGATTCCTTTGACCTCGCGAAATCCTGCATCGAGACCGGCTTCTCATCGGTGATGATCGACGGGTCGCATCTGCCTTACGAAGAGAACATAAAACTTACCAAGCGCGTTGTTGAATTTTCCCACAAGTACAATGTGACGGTTGAAGCGGAGTTGGGTGTGCTTGCAGGCGTTGAAGACGATGTTTCATCCCAGCAGAGCCACTACACCAAACCGGAAGAAGTGGAAGACTTTGTGAAACGCACGGGTGTAGATTCGCTCGCCATATCCATCGGAACCTCCCACGGCGCATTTAAATTCAAGGTGAAACGCGGCGAGACCCCGCCGCCGCTGCGGTTTGACATACTTGAAGAAGTGGAAAGGCGGATACCGGGTTTCCCGATAGTTCTGCACGGCGCCTCTTCCATACCGCAAAATATAGTTGATGAGATCAACAAGTACGGCGGCAAGCTCGATGATACAGCGGGGATTTCCGAAGACCAGTTGCGCAGGGCCGCGAAGTCCGCCGTATGCAAGATAAACATCGACTCCGACGGAAGATTAGCTATGACAGCGGCGATCAGAAAAGTCTTCTATGAAAAACCGGACGAATTCGACCCGAGAAAATATCTCGGTCCAGCCCGTGATGCGTTGAGGGAACTCTACAAACAGAAGATCATCAATGTCCTGGGAAGTGACGGCAAAGCCTGACACTTTCACTGTCGTAGAAATAAGACGGAAAATTTATGCGCCACAAGATGGGAGCCAGCAATGATTAAAGTTACGCCCGATAAGCTCCAGCCGGGAATGCGGCTTGCTAAGCCGGTCATGAACAGGGCCGGTATGGCGCTCCTCGGCGAGGGCACGGAGCTTACAGAAACATGGGTAGCGAGAATCCAGGATATGGAACTGGAGGGAGCGATCTACGTGGAAGGAAAACTGGAAATGGAAGTTCCCATGGATGAGATGGTCGCCGCTCTGGAAAAGCGCTTCCAGTCTGCTCATGGGAATCCGAGAATGGAAATGATAAAGAGAGCCGCCGAAAAACACATCAGGACACTTTATGAGTGAAGTCATAGAATCCAAGATCCTCCGCCACCGCATCGAGAACATAGGCAGTCTCCCCACGGTGCCCGATACCCTGAGGAAGCTTTCCCGTATCATGGAAAAGCCGAACGTCTCTATGACTGAGGTCGCCTCTTTCGTTCAATCGGACCCTGCCCTGACTTTCCGCATCCTCAAGATGGTAAACTCCGCAGTCTACGGCTTTCCCGGGCGCATCGCTTCCGTATCCCACGCGATCATGCTCCTCGGACTCAATGTCGTTAAAGGACTGCTCCTCGGCGTCTCGGTTTTTGAACTCATGCAAAAGGCAATGTCCGGTCTCTATGAACATTCCATGGGATGTGCAACCGCCGCAAGGACGATAGCCCAGAAGAAAGGGCTGAGAGAGCCGGAGGAAGCGTATGTTGCCGGCCTTATCCACGACATAGGCAAAGTCGTTATGGCGCTGGAATTCACCAAGGCATACGAGGGCGCACTGGCCTTGGCGGAAACGGAGCATATCGCAATTATGCAGGCGGAAAAGAAATTCTTCGCAGACAACCACGCGGCGCTTGGCGGCGTCCTTTCTGAGAAGTGGCGATTCCCCAAAAAGCTTACCGAAGCGATTCTTTACCACCACCAGCCGCGGTCGGCTGTGCTCTTCCCTCTCGAAACCGCCATCGTGCACCTTGCGGACATCCTGACAAAGGCGAGGGGGCTCGGCTTTTCGGGCGACCAGATAGTGCCCATCGTGGATGATGCCGCCTTTGACAGGCTTGAGCTTTCGGAAGAGGATGTTATCGACATATTCCGGGAGCTGGAAGGGTCTATTGAGGCGACACAGGAGGTCTTGCAGCAATAATGGAAGCGGTCACGATTATCAGCAGAGACCCTGCCTTTCAGGAGATGGCGAGCCGGATACTGCAGGACCATTTCCGCACGGTCTCATTCAGCGATTTAAAACCCGCCTCGGACTACATCTACAATGACACGCCCTCTCTCGTGGTGGTCGATATTCCCAAAGGCGATGATGCCACTATCTCCTTCATCAACCTCATCAAAGAAGACCCCCTTTTCAGCCGACTGCCGATCCTTGTTGTCTTTGACGGCGACATCGATCCCCGGGGCTGGGAAAATATTCTCTGCGAAGACTATCTCAGGAAGGCGGATGCGGAGAGAGATATTCTCCCGAGGGTCAAATTAGGCATCATGCGTTTTGAAAGAGTGGTGGAGATTAGTCCGCTCACGCGCCTGCCGGGCAATCTCTCCATCGGCCGGCAGATACAGAGGAGGCTTGACAACAACGAGATTTTCGCCCTCGCCTACGCGGACCTCGATAACTTCAAGCCCTTCAATGACCGCTACGGGTTCGGCCGCGGCGACGAGCTGATAAGAATGACGGGAAGGATCATCCTCAACACCGTCAAGGAAAGCCAGTCGCAGGGATTTTTTGTAGGACACATCGGGGGCGATGATTTTGTCGTCATTATGAAGCCCGATCTGATTGAAAAAGCAGCAGAGAATATCATTGAACGGTTCGACACGATGATTGCAGGGTTCTACGACACGGCAGACTGGGATGCCGGCTACATCTTTGCCGCCGACCGGAAGGGCGTCTGGTCAAAACTACCGGTTACGAGTATTTCCATAGGCATAACGGATACGGAGAGACGCGCTTTCAGCCATCACGGTGAACTGATGCAGAGGGCTTCGGAGATGAAGAGCTACGCAAAAAAATTCGCGGGAAGCTGCTGCAAGATGGATCAGCGGGAAAAAAAGACGAATCCGGCTTGATCATGCTGATGGCTCTTCAGGCAACTGCCCTCTCGGTCGGTATCGGGTCATCGTCGGAGCCGCATGATAATTACAAAGAGGAGCGAGTATTTATGCCGGGAATCTTTGAGATCTCCGTAGCAACCGAATTTTCCGCTGCCCACTCCCTGCGAGGCTATCCGGGCAACTGCTCCGAGGTGCACGGACATAACTGGACCGTGGAAGTTTTTGTGAGATGCCGGGCTTTGAATGACATAGGCATCGGTATTGACTTCCGGGAAGTGAAGCGGGCCATAAAAGAATCCATAGAAAATCTTGACCACTCCTTCCTGAATGAACATCCGGCGTTCGAACATGCAAATCCCTCTTCCGAGAATATCGCCAGATTCCTGTACAGAGAGCTCGGCGGGAGAATCAATTCGGAGAATGTAAAAATTTTTAGAGTGAAGGTCTCCGAAACGCCGAAGACGGGGGCCTGTTACTGGGAGGAATAGTTGCTGAAGGTAAATGAGATTTTTTACAGCATCCAGGGCGAATCTTCCTATGCCGGGAGGCCCTGCGTTTTTGTCAGGCTTACCGGATGCAACCTCCGGTGTTCATACTGCGATACCCGGTATGCATATGACGATGGCGAAGATCTTGAGATAGGAGAGATCATTGACAGGATAACATTCCACCGATGCGCGCTGGTTGAAATCACGGGCGGCGAACCGCTGATGCAGAAAGACACGCCCCTTCTCATACGGAAGCTGCTCGATATGGGCTTCGAGGTGCTCGTCGAGACCAACGGCAGCATGGACATAAGCGCAATCGACGACCGTTGTGCGAAGATCGTAGACATCAAATGCCCCTCAAGCGGAGAGGCAGCAAAGAACGATCTCGCGAATCTCAAGAGGGTCCAGACGAAAGACGAAATCAAGTTTGCCATAGGAAGCAGGGAGGACTATGATTACGCGAAAAACATCCTGTCTTTCATAAACAGCGCCAACGGAAATATCAAGCCGCCTCTTTTTTCACCTGTCTACGGAAAAATGAATCCGGAACTTCTGACACAATGGATACTCGCGGATCATCTCAATGTGAGAGTGCATATCCAACTCCACAAGGTCATCTGGGGCTCTGAAACGAGGGGGGTTTAAAAGAAGCTCTATGAGCCACCACAAGAAGGCCATCGTTCTTTCCAGCGGCGGTATCGACTCCACTACTGCAATGGCCATGGCCAAAGCGGAAGGTTACGAGATTTACAGTCTGAGTTTTTTCTACGGCCAGCGCCATTCTCTGGAGATGGAGGCGGCAAAGAGGGTTGCCCGTTTCCTCGGCGCGAGGAAACACCTCGTCGTCAATATCGATCTGCGAGCGTTCGGGGGATCGGCCCTCACCGACGATATAGAAGTTCCCAAAGGCCGCGATGAGAAAGACATGCAGCGAAGCATCCCTGTCACCTACGTACCCGCGAGAAACACGATCTTCCTTTCCTATGCGCTCGCGTGGGCGGAGGTTCTCCGGGTCCCGGACATATTCATCGGTGTTACCGCCGTCGATTACAGCGGTTATCCTGACTGCCGGCCCGAGTATATTGCGGCCTTCGAGAAGATGGCCAATCTCGCAACCAAGGCCGCCGTGGAGGGGAAGACCAGGGTAAGAATAAGGACGCCCCTTATCGCAATGTCCAAGGCCGATATCATCAGGCGCGGAAGTGAACTGGGCGTTGACTACGGCATTACCCACAGCTGCTACGATCCTTCGCCGGACGGGCATGCCTGTGGCCGGTGCGACAGCTGCGTTCTGCGGAAGAAGGGATTTGCCGAGGCCGGGATTCCCGACTCCACGATCTATATCGACTGAGAATAGCTTTAACACAAAAAAAGCCGTGGCACCAGGAACCACGGCTTTTTCTTTACAGACCAACCTGGGGAAGGCTACAGCATCTCGAAGATGCCCGCTGCGCCCATTCCTCCCGCGATGCACATGGAGACTATGCCTCTTTTCCCTTTACGTCTCTTCAATTCATAGAGGAGCTGCGCCGTCAGCTTGCCGCCAGTGGCGCCGAGGGGATGCCCGAGGGCAATGGCGCCACCGTTAGGATTGATATCACCTGCGGCGAGCCTGTCTTCAATGCCTACAACCTTTATGGAGTAGAGGGCCTGACAGGCGAAGGCCTCATTAATTTCGAAAACATCGATGTCTTTTGTCGTCAACCCTGCCATTTTAAGAACCTTGGGTATCGCGAGGGCCGGCCCTATGCCCATCTCTTCCGGCTTGCAGCCGGCAACAGCGAAGTGGGTCAGCTTCGCGATGGGCTTCAATCCATACGCCCTGGCCTTTTCGTCGCTCATTAACAGGGCAAACCCGGCGCCGTCAGTCATCTGCGATGAATTACCCGCAGTAACCGAACCGCCCTGTTTGAAAGGCGACTTCAAGCGTCCCAGACCTTCTATAGTAGTGGGCCATCTCACGCCGTCGTCCATGTCAAATACGAACTGTTCCCTGACCCTCTTGCCGTTCTTCGATTTCGCATAGCGATAGGCGGTAATCGGTATGATCTCTTCTTTGAACTTGCCCGCCTTAATCGCCTCGTTCGCCTTGCGGTTGCTCTCCAAACTGAACTTGTCCTGATCTTCACGGGAGACCTTGTAATTCGCCGCTACATTCTCCGCCGTGATGCCCATGGATACGTAGACATTCGGTAGATCTCCCCAGTCCGGATGAGGACGGAAGGCACTGCCTGTCATGGGAACATGGGACATGCTCTCACACCCCCCAGCGATGATCACAGACGACCAGCCCGCCCTGATCTTCGCTGTGGCATCGGCAATCGCCTGCAGCCCTGAAGAACAGAAACGGTTGATCGTCATAGCGGAGGCGGTTACCGGAATGCCTGCCCCCATCGCTATGACCATTGCCAGGTTCATGCCCTGCTCTGCTTCCGGAAAGGCACACCCGCAAATTACGTCGTCCACGTCTTCCAGCTTCAGTTGCGGAACCCGCGCTATCAGTCCCTTCACCACCTGGATACCTATTTCATCACTCCGGGTATACGCAAGCCCGCCTCTCTTGTAGCGACCGCCCGGGCTTCTCACAGATTCGACGATAACAGCATCACTCATAATATTCCTCCTTCATTAACGAAGCCGTTCAGCTAAACCCCGTTTCAGATTATTTAAGATGTCTTCCCTCTAATCAGTTGCGCAACGGCTTGCCCGTATTCAGCAAATGCATGATCCTGTCCTGGGTCTTCTGCTCGCCGCAGAGGCTCAAGAACGCCTCTCTCTCCAGGTTCAGGATCTCCTGTTCCGTGACCAGCGTACCTTCCGGACAGTCACCGCCGGAGAGTATGTAGGCAAGTTTTCCGGCAATGTGAACGTCATAGTCTGATATGAAATTCCCCTGCCTCATGTTGTACAGAAGGGCACTGCACATACCCCGCAGATTCTCCCCCATGACGGGAATAAGCGCAGGCTTGGATTTCGTATAAAATTTTGCGAGACCGAGGACCACCTGTTTCGCGTCCCAGATCTGCTGATCCCTGTTCATGCTGATGTTATCTGTCTTCCTGACGTACCCCAGTTCCATGGCTTCGGCGGCGCTCGTCGCGACCTTTGCCATGGCTATATTTTCGAATGCCTTGGAATAGAAGTGCTGAAGGTTCAAGCCCGCTTCAATGGCGCCGTCGGGAATTCCTTCGGTGACTCTCACCATCAATTCTTTGCAGCCGCCCCCCGCGGGTATCACACCGACGCCGACTTCCACAAGTCCTATGTATGTTTCTCCACAGGGCTGGCATTTCGCGGCGTGCATGGCGATCTCGCATCCTCCGCCGAGGGCCATGCCTGCAGGGGCCGTGACGACCGGCTTGGCGAGATACTTCATTCTCATATTGGCATTCTGGAAGTCCTCCACCATCTTCTCCAGAACGTCCCAGTCGCCTTTCTGGGCGCCCACAAGAACCATGAATACATTTGCGCCGACAGAGAAGTTCACGGCGTGGTTGCCCACAACCATCCCTGCAAAATCCTTTTCCACGATGTCGCAGCCATCCATCATCATCTCGACGATGTACTGATCCACGGAGTTCATCTTCGTATGGAACTCAAGGCAGATAACCCCGTCGCCTATGTCAATTAAGCTTGCGCCAGGATTCTGCTTCACAATCTTCTTTCTCTCCTTGAGGGCGGGGAGAATTATGATCGTAGGGTTCTCCTTAAGTTTCACATAACTCTTCGTTTCGAAATCATAGTAATAAAGCTCATCATTCTTCTTTGTGTAGAATGACTCAAAGCCGGCATCGAGCATTTGGTCGATCTTCTTGGGGACCTGCTTGCCCAGTTTCTTCATCACGTCAACCGCGGCCCGGACGCCCACTGCATCCCAGGTCTCGAACGGGCCGAGCTGGTGGTTGTAGCCCCATTTCATGGCGTTGTCTATGGCCACGATGCTCTCACAAATCTCCGGCACGCGGTTGGCGGCGTAAATGAAATTGTTGCAGAGGTATTCGCGGGCGAGTTCCGCCGCCTTGTCCGTCCCGTTAAATACGGTCCTGATCATCTTGGGAACGTCATCTTCCATCTTCTTCGCCTGCGAAATAGAATCGAACTTCGGTCTGGTCGCCGGCATGTACTCCATGGTGGTATAGTCGAGAACCAGTTTTTCCTTCTTGCCCTTGCCGCCCGGCGCCCGTTTGTAGAACCCCTGCTTTGTCTTGTTCCCGAGCCATTTGCGTTCCATCATCGCGTTCATGACGTCCGAAGGAATGAACATATCCCGCATCTCGTCGTCGGGGACCGCTTCATAGAGGTTCTTCAT
>PLMX01000192.1 GCA_003142635.1 Syntrophaceae bacterium
CCTGCTGGGGGAGGATCACTTTCAAGACAGAAATAGGGAAAGGGAAATGGCGCTGAAATATTGACGAGTAAAGGAGATGATTATATGAAAAAAAATAGTATGATTATCTGTCTGCTGCTTCTGCTGTTTATCGTCGGATGCTCTCCGTACGGAACAATCTACGGGGTAGCTGTAGATGAGAGGAAGGCAAGTACCATTGCCTCGGATAAGAAAATTACGGCTGAAATCCAGAAAACATTCCTTGAGGATGGCGCCGTCAATGTCCTTGATATTTCCTCCTACTGCTACGACGGGCACGTGTTCCTGGTGGGGGAGTACGATAAAAAAGAGCAGAAAGAAAAGGCCGGAAAAATGGCAAAGAATGTGGAGGGTGTAAAATCCGTGCAGACCTATCTTCTTCCCAAGAAGAAGGGCGATACATGCGGGACGAGCGATAACATGGCCATAACGGGAAAAGTTGATGTTAAACTGACCGCGGATAAGGATATCCGTTCAACGAACATCGATGTTAAAGTAGTTCAATGCAACGTCGTGCTGCTCGGCATCGTCAGGTCCGCCGAGGAAATCGCTAAAGCTACCGCTCACGCGAAGAGCGTAGGAGGCGTCAGAAACGTTACCTCTTTCTTGACGGCTGCGCATTGATGCAAGTATAAGATTTCAATGTTAGGCATAAGGGCAGAGTCATAATCGGCTCTGCCCTTTTTCCCGCCTGACTTTAACGATTTCGAAATTCAGGTTGCTTATACACACTGAACTTCTCGCCCGGTCCGGAGGTAAACCTGGGTCAACACATCAGGAAATTAAAGTTCCGCACCAAGCTGCAGAGAATCTTTGGTTCTTAAGGAACAGTATCGCTCGGCATTCATTCGCTGCAGAATTTAATAAAATGGCCATTCAGGTACCTGTATACCCCCCTGCCCATAATCAATTCAATATTTTAAAGCATAATATTGTTAGATGGTTATGGTTATTTAGGGCCTCTTGGCAGTCGAGAGCGTCCTCATCGCCTGCGGATTTATGCCTGTTCTGAACTCATATAGCGATAAGAATCAATGGCGCTGTCAAATTTTTTACGAATTTTGAAACAGATTTGCTGACATTGGCTGCGAATATGCTGCAGTTTCATGGAAGCTTCCTGAGTTGCTACCTCCAAGTTTGCACACGCCTGGAAGGCTTCAGAGGCCTGGGTTAGGCTTCGGCTTGGCCTGGGCCTCGCCTCTTTTTGCTTGTGTCTGGGGTATTCGACTTTTTTCTCTCCGGTATTTCTGTCAGAATCTT
Source organism: Syntrophaceae bacterium (assembly GCA_003142635.1). Classification (GTDB taxonomy): domain Bacteria; phylum Desulfobacterota; class Syntrophia; order Syntrophales; family UBA2185; genus Fen-1135. The sequence continues at coordinate 1,279 of PLMX01000192.1, forward strand.
CGATAGCAAGTGCTGCTCACAAAGTAAATTGATAGCGCAAATGTGCTGGAACAGTCTGTGCGCTTTTGCCAAAGGGCGGGGATAGGGATCTTGATAATAGATAGAAATCTTCCCCCGATTATGTGACGGCAATTTACCGGGGTTGACGGGGCGGGTTTCAAAATATGGAGGTATATGCGGCCTCGGTCTTCATATGTGATTTAAGAACGGGACAGCATAGTGAACATATCCGGACGATTTGGCAGGATACGCCGTTTAGGATTTTCTCAGGTAGAAGCCGAGCTCTGAATCTATGTAACCCGGGAGTTCAGAAAATTTACAGCCGACGGAACGCTCTTCCACTTCAGAGATGACGGCTTTTTTTTTGATAATGGAGCTCCGGGGATTGTCCAACGTAAATTGGATCTTTATTTCTTCGCCCACTGCCAAAGGGTCTTTCCTGATCATCTCAAACCTGCACCCCACCATGGATAGATTTCTTACGATCATTTTCCCCCAATGACCCTCAGGAGTGGTTCTGTAATATAATCCTTCGAGTTCTGTATCTTTTCTGAAGAACTTTCTGAACTCAAGTTTCACTTCAGAGTCATATCCGCACACACAACTCATTCTCACGGAGCCTATATGGTCTCTGTAGTTTATCACGGATTGCTTCCGCGAATCGCCGCACTTGGGGCAGAGGAAGGTCACCATGCCGGTTTCGTCGACATACAGTATTTTGATGCTATCGTTTGACACGCTCTCTCCTGCATCCGTTTTCATTGTGATCTCTTAATACGCAGTTTCCGCCAATACAATACTAGAAAAATACTGCTAATATACCAGTATAAAACTACCATTTCATAGAAATAGTCTATCCAGGACAGGTTCCTCTTCCTCTTCTCAAATTGGCGTATCCTTTCGCCGCCAATGAGGGTCTCTTACTGGGAGTCCGTTAAGCTGTCAAAGTCAACGACTCTGTTGCGCCCCTGCTGCTTCGCCCCATAGAGGGCCTTGTCGGCGCGATTGATGAGGGACAGATTGTCAACAGTCTCCTTATCCAATCCTGCAACGCCAATGCTGACAGTTATGGTTATCGCCTGCCTCTTTTCGTATTCGTTGGCCGGGACCATGATTGATTTTTCGACGGATCGGCGCAGTCGCTCCGCCAGGTCAAGCGCGCTGGCGACAGAGGTATGCGGCGCCAGTACGGCAATCTCTTCACCCCCGTAACGGGCGACGATATCCGTATCTCGAACCTCCCTGAAAAGCAGCTGGCCCAGGCTCATCAAGACACGGTCTCCAATCTGATGTCCGTAATTGTCATTGACGATTTTAAAATGGTCAATGTCAAGCAGCAACAGCGAGAGCTGCATGTCATATCTGCGAGCCCTGGAAATCTCTTCATCCGTTCTCCTGTCCAGATACCTGCGGTTGTGGATTCCGATCAGATGGTCAGTGATGCTTTCATACTGAAGGGCGGACATCTGCTTTATTTCGATGGCAGTCTGCAGGGCAAGTGTGCCGACAAAGAGTATTAAAACTGCGCCGAGGAAGAATACCGCCGGCACAATGAGATTGAAGGCGTTATTGTATTCCATCCAATAGAGGAAGGTGAAACATACATACCCCATAATGAAAAAGAGGATCAGCGCCCTTAAGTCATTCCATCTTTTTCTTAGCGCCCCCTCAGGCAGTTGCCCTACGAGACGCTGTATGGGGAAGAAGGAAATGCAAAGGAGACATGCTCCCAGCAATAAGACCCCATTTATGATATAAATAGTCATACCTTCCATAGAGATTTCCTCAATGACTCCGGTTTTTCAGTAAGAGCATAACGAGGGCCGATGATATAGCCGTAGAGACGCGTGGGTTCTCAAATACCATGTGAAATATGAAAATATGCAACGACGTGTCGACTTCCTGTCGAAGCGCAAGTTGCATTCCCTTAATTAGTTGCCATCCTTTATCATATTATCGGTGATCTGCCCAGTTAACTTTATGACTAATCTAAAGTTTTTTAATTTTGTAGCCGAGGCGCCTTGATGCCTACAAAGGCCTTTCTGCCGTGTCTCGGCTACAAAGGGCAAAATAGAGACTTCAGCTCGTAGTCTCTTTACGTATACGAGGTGACTAAATCTCTTTTTCGCACTTGATTCGGAATGGAAATATTGATATACGAAAATATCTCGCCTCATCCCTGAAAAAGCATCTTCTCCCGTTCGCCGGCAGTTAGATGCAGTAGTCATAATTCGTTGTCAAGGGAAAAGCACTGCAGCAAGAAGGTAGGTGCTGTCATAAAAATAACCGTTCCGGGTCGTATCAACATATATATGAAAAATAATACAACAACTAAAAGGCAGGTAAGTGACAAATGCAGTTTAAGAAACCCTTCGTTTTCTGTGTGATGATTTTGACAATATTGATTCTTATGATGTTCGCCTCCTGCTCCAGGTCAGGTGGAGATGCAAAAAAAGGTGTTGCATTGGAGGTAATAAGCGCGGGTTTCGGCAACGCGAAGTCGATGTCAGACAAGTATACGTGTGACGACGTGGACATATCGCCTCCCTTGGAGTGGAAAAACGTGCCGGCAGGTACAAAGTCATTTGCCGTCATCTCTGAAACACCTGACGCCCCGACGGGCAACTGGGTACAGTGGGTGATCTATGATATTCCCGCAGATATGACGAGTCTCCCCCAATCGATAGCCAAAACCGGGCAGCTCGATTTTGGCGCAAAACAGGGCAAGAACGACTTCGATCAAGTGGGCTATTTCGGCCCCTGTTTGCCGGCAGGCGAGCATCGCTTCTTCTTCAGGGTTTATGCCCTGGATAGCCTGACAAATCTGAAGGCAGGTGCAAAAAAGGAGGAGCTCGTTGAGGCCATGAAGGGCCACATCCTCGCGGAAGGCGCATTGATGGGAGTGTACGGGCGTGAATAGAGCTCGGATAGAATGGAACCGGGCTTCGAGGGATCGAAGCCTTATAGATCATAATTAATCTTACTAAGGGGGTGCTGTTATGGATTTTTTGACAGGCATGGCTTATTGGGGAATCATCCTTCTTGCTGTCATCAATGCGATCATCGTTTTACAAATGAAGGTAGTGATCCACGGCGAAGAAGAAGAGGGTGACGAAAAGGGAGGCTCATGCAGTGTGGGCTGATCCTCAATATTACGGAATTGCGACTGCCTGCTTCACAGGGGGTCGTTTATACCTGTGTCGTTTTTTCACTTAAAAGGAGAACAGTCATATGGAATACTTAGCGAAACATTGGGCCATAATAGTCATCATGATTGTTTATACTGCGTTCTGTCTGGGCATCGGGCAGTGGTTCAAGAAGAGGGCCTCCGAAGGTGTCGATGCCTTTTATGTCGCCAAAAGGTCCATTCCCGGCTGGGCCATATCACTCGCCTTTTTTTCTACATTCATCAGCACGAATACATACATCGGGCAGGCGGGATTCTCGTTTCAGGCAGGCCTCTCCTGGGCGTGGGTCGGCTTCTACTGGACGGTCTTCTGCATGATCTCCTGGCTCCTCCTGGGTCCGAGGATGAGGGTGCAGACGGCCAAACTGAGCTCTGTTACAATCCCGGATTATTTTGACTTCCGTTACAAGAGCACATATTCCAAGGCCATCAGGATTTTCTCCGCCATCATCATCCTCTTCGCCACTCTGTGGTACATGACGGCGATTGCCAAGGGCTGTGCCCATTTATTGGTCTCCACACTCGGTATGTCATATGCCTGGGGTGCCTTCCTCGTTATTTTTGTCACGACCCTCTACTCGGTCATGGGCGGCATGTACAGCGTCCTCTGGACGGACGCTATCCAGGGTCTCATCATGTTCTTTGTGGCCATCCTCATGGTCATGATTCCGGCCATGTACATGGGCGGGTGGGAACCCCTGATGGCGAGCGTCGCCAACACGGCGCACCTGACGCCAAAGGGCCAGCCGATAGGAAACGGCCTCATGACTTTTTGCACCCTTGTTTCTTTCGCATACATCACCAGCATCGGCCTTGCCGTCGGCATGAAACAGATCTCCGAACCGCGCTGTCTGATCCGCTTCTACTCCATCGACAACGCAAAGAGCATGAAGTTCGCGATGATCGCCACCCCGATCTTCCTGGGCGTTTCCCTTGCCTGTGTCTTCGCGGTCGGCGCTCTCGTCCACGGAATGGCTACGGACCAGGAAGCTGCCTATCTAATCAGGCACACGGATGAAGTTGTCGGATTTATGCTGATGAAATTCAATAATCCCTGGGTAACGGGGGTCGTCATGGCGGGACTATTTGCTGCCGGCATGTCTTCTTACGCGGCGGTTTCGATCATCGTCGGGACGGCCTTCGTCGGTGACATATGGACGGTTGTAAAGCCTATGGAGCCGAAGAAGCAGGTAAGGTTTACAAAATTGCTGATGTGGATCTACAGCGCCATTGTCTTCGTTCTCACACTTTACCCCCCTGCCGGCATCGTAGAGCTGACGGCCTTTTCCGGGGCCGTATTTACGGCGGGCTTCTTCCCGGCCATATTCGGCGGTCTCTTCCTGCGGTGGGGAACGGGGAAGGGCGCCTTCTATTCCATGATCATCGGTATCGCTACAACCGTTATCTGGCGGTTCGGCCTGCGATTCTACCTTCCCGGAATGAAGGATATCCACGAAATTATACCGGGGTTCATCATTTCCCTCATCGCCTATTTCATCATCTGCAAGTTGACGGCAAGCGATATACCTGACAAGGAGCATCTCGATCACGTCTTCCACACAAAGGCGAGCTGATCATGAGTCGTTAATCAGAATGGTGTCCCGCACATCTTAGAGCGGGGCACCATTTTTTTACATCCCCGGAGGTGAATTTATGGGAGCACAGATTATACATGCAAGAGTTGACTGGGAATCCCGCAAGAAGGAATACAAGGCGCGGATGAACAAGGCGCAGGCCTTTATGGAAGGAGGGAAAGGCAAAATAGTAGAGCCCTCCCGCGCCATTGCCCTGCTCGAGACGATCATCCGTCCCGGAGACCGTGTGGCCCTCGAAGGGAACAATCAGAAACAGGCCGAGTTTCTGGCCGACTGTCTCTGTAATGTCAATCCTGCGAAGGTGAACGGACTTCATATGGTGCAGTCAGTCATAGCGCTTCCCGCCCACTGCGAGTTATTCGTCCGCGGGATCGCCAAAAAAGTTGATTTTTCGTTTTCGGGTCCGCAGGCTGTGCAGGTAACAAAGCTTGTGAATGAAGGGAAGATGCAGATCGGGGAGATTCATACCTATCTTGAACTTTTCGCGCGCTATTTCCTCGACCTCACGCCGCAAGTCGCCCTGGTAGTCGGTGTCCTCGCGGACAAGAACGGCAACCTCTACACTGGCCCGAACACAGAGGATACGCCTGCCATCGTGGAGGCCACGCGGTTCAAGCAGGGCATAGTCGTGGCGCAGGTGGAGAAGGTTACAAGCAAGCTGCCCCGGATCGACATTCCCGGCGGATGGGTGGATTTCGTCGTCCCCACGGGAAAACCGTGCTATGTCGAGCCTCTGTTCACGCGTAACCCGGCCCAGATCAGGGACGTGCATGTCCTCACGGCCATGATGGTGATCAAGGGGATTTATGCAGAATACGGACTGCGCTCCCTGAACCACGGGATCGGCTTTGCCACAGCGGCAATCGAGCTCCTTCTTCCCACTTATGCGACGGAGCTCGGTCTCAAGGGCAAGATATGCACACACTGGGCCCTCAATCCCCACCCCACGATGATTCCTGCGATTGAGTCGGGCTTTGTGGAATCCATCCATTCCTTTGGTTCAGAGGTGGGTACAGAGGATTATGTCTCATCGCGTTCGGACATCTTCTTCGTAGGACCGGACGGCAATCTCCGGTCGAATCGGGCCTTCTGCCAGGCGGTCGGGCATTATGCTGTGGACGCCTTCGTAGGCTCCACGCTCCAGATCGACCGGTACGGAAACAGCTCCACGGCCGTTGCCGACCGCATCGCCGGTTTCGGCGGCGCACCCAACATGGGCTGCGATTCGCCCGGCAGGCGCCATTCGAGCGAGGCCTGGGTCAAGGTGGGGAAGGAGAGCGGTATGCGTGCAGGCCTTATCGGAGATATGCCGCGGGGCCGCAAACTTGTCGTTCAGATACTGGAGACGCACGGGCCGAAGGGCATACAGTGCTTTGTGGACAAGCTTGACGCCTGGGAACTGATGAAGAGGGCCGGCCTTAAGGTGCCGCCCGTCATGATTTACGGCGACGCGGTTACGCAGATTGTAAGCGAAAAAGGAATTGCCCATCTGCACAAATGCGCCACGCTTGCGGAGAGAGAGGCTGCCATAAAGGCCGTTGCCGGCGACACAGACCTGGGCAAGGCGGCGAAAGCGGACGAGACTGCAGAATTGAGAAGGCGCAAGGTAGTTCAGACGCCGGAGGACCTGGGGATCGATATAGCTCAGGCGAACACCTCTCTCCTTGCAGCCCGAACCATGGACGATCTTGTGGCATGGTCAGGCGGCCTGTATAAGGTGCCGGAGCAGTTCCGATAGAAGAACGGACAGGATACTATCTTCGAGATACGGCCTGCGCTTATCAGCGATAGAAGAGATACCAGACAAGCGTGAATATCGGGATCAGGATCGGGATTGAGTACCTGACCATGTAGCCCCCGAAACTCGGCATCTTTACATGGGCCTGTTCTGCGATCGACTTGACCATGAAGTTGGGACCGTTCCCGATGTATGTGCACGCTCCGAATGTTGCCGACCCTGCGGCCGTGGCCGCCACATACTTCCAGGAGAGACCGTTGAGCAAGCGCGGGGCGTCGGCGGCTATCTGGAGTTTCGCCAGTTCATCGACGGGCAGGAGTCCGAGCATGGCCTTCACGTGTATGACATTGTCCACACTCAGGCCGTGAAGCCCGCAGGCGGCGCTCAGGAAGTTCAGATAAGTAGGGGCGTTATCGAGGAAACTGGATAGAATGCCTGATGCCCAGTAGAACTGGCCAGGTTCGGTAAGCCCGACCTTGCCTGCATTCAGCTCCAGCCAGTCTAAGACGGGCACCATCGTCGCAAATATCCCGAAGAACAGGATTCCAACCTCCTTTACGGGGATGAAGTTGAATTCGTTTTCTTTGTGAATTTCTTCCTGCATCACGACGTAACTCAAAAAACCAGCCGCAATCATTACTATCTCACGGACAGGTGTCTCGAGGAATACGGCCGCGAGGATGACTGCGATGAAGATGCTGTGGTGCCAGCCCTTCACGGAGAAACGTTCTTTTGCTTTTTTTGCAGCAGGTGCGATTGTGTGTTTGGCCTTATTGTAGAAGTGCCTGTCCATGAGATAAAAGACGGTAAGGACGAGGGCAGTTTCCAACGCCCAGATGATCCACAAATGGGCCGTGACCCAGAAAAAAGGCACCCCTTTCAAATAACCGAGAAAAAGGGGCGGGCCTACGGGAGTCAGCAGCCCTCCGATGTTTGATACGGTAAAGATGAAGAAGACAACGTGGTATGCAGAGAGCCGGCCCTTGTTCATTCGGAGGTAGGGTCTGATAAGGATCATCGATGCGCCGGTGTTGCTGAATATGGCCGTGATCGTCGACCCTAAGAGCAGCATCAACGTGTTGGACAGGGGCGTCGCCCCCCCGGGTATCCTTATCAGGATGCCGCCGGACACCACGAATAACGAGCCCGTAATTGCCATGAAGCTGAAATAGTCGAGCGCTGTAACGCACATCCTGGGGCCGTTATGAAGGACAAATAAATAATAGATCACAACTACCGCGGCGAGGACGAAGGAAACATGCGGGTAATATCTTCCCCACCAGTCGCTGCTTATAAAAGGTACAATGGCTATGGCAAGGAGAAGGAGGATGAAGGGCGCGAGCATATATGTTTCCACGGGTATAACCCGGTGACCCTCTGCCATTCTCTGGAATGCAATGGCAAGCGCACACGCCAAGATGAGCAGCACGAGAGCTATAATCTTATGAAATCTGCTGCCCTTCGCGCTTCGTTCAGGATGGGCGTCGGTCATTTGGGCCTCCCGCATTAACTCGGCGCTGTTCAGCCGGACTAATGCTTATTATCATAAAAAATCCCTCCACGCACGGTCAGCGTCTTCAGATTTAGTGGCTGGAAATGTTTCTTGCAGGCAAAGTGTTTTCTTTGAGCAGCAAACCGGGGAAAGCGGTCTTTCGGGAAACTCTATCCTCTCTCTTTTTTCCTCAGCTTTACGAGCGCCTTGCTGGCTTTCTTATCGGCCTTGCCATCGGCATCGGCAGTCACAGACATCGGTGCCCGCGAGACCGGCTCTGTCGGCGGGTTTACGACTACCCCCAACTCTCCCGAAGCAGCGTGAGATTTCTTTTGTCTTGCCCTCTCAATCAGGTAAGTGGCGAACGATTTTCCGAACTGTCCGAGGAAACCGGCGGCTATCACGATGATAACCCACATTATGATCTGCTGATAATCGATGTCATTCATGTCTCTCTGCCAACCGGCGGCATCTGCTCTATCTCCGACTGCAATTCATAATAAAGGCTAACATAGAAAGATCGAAATTGCATCAAGAAGCTAATGCGATGATTGGCAGGATATTTCCGCATGTCATCCGATGGTCAAAAATTCTTAAAGGGGACATCCCGCGTGATCCGCATCAAGAGCATGATTCCCGCAACAATCATGATGATCATGATACCGGAGAAGAGATAGATGAAACCGAGATGCCATGTATCCTTCACCCAACCGACGAGGTAGATAGAGAGGGAGCCGACTCCGAAAATTAAGACGGATGCCAAACCGTAGCCGGTGCTGCGCCACCGCTGGGGCGTGAATTTGGCGATGAGGCTGTTTTCGATGGGCTGGATGCCCAAGGCAAAAAAGACGTAGACGGCGGAGGCAACGAAAAGGAATTGCTCTGTCCCATATGCCATCATGATCACAAAGGGCAGGCTGATGATATTGAAAATGAGATAAAGCCGGCGCAGTTCATAGCGGTCCGCCATTTTCCCGCCGAATAGTTGGCCGCCGATTCCCACTGTATAGATAACCGATGTCAGTATGCCGGCAGCCATCGTAATTGCCGCCGGCGCCTGGAAATGAAGGAGATCGGAAAGGAAGGATGCCTTCCACTCGAGGTATGCGGGCAAGACTACGATGTTTATTCGATAAGTGAGACCTCCCAGAGTGACGATCGCGAAAAAAAGGATGAGGGCGGGGAGGTAAGCTGCATGTCCTCTCTTGAAAGTCGGGTTCTCCTCGTGCGCCTGGATGATCGGGGCTTCATCGATCTTTGCAAAGAACAGCGCCACTCCCCAGAAGATTGCAAATACAGCAGCGGCGAGGTACGCGGCTTTCCATCCCGCCAGCCAGTTGAGCAGGCCCGCAAGAAAAGGTGCGGCCGTGAGGCCGACACTCCCGGCAATGGCGTTGATCCCCAAGGCCATCCCGCGATTCCGTACGCCAAGGGAGATGAGACCCATGCCCGCGGGATGACAAATGCCGGCGAAGACGCCGATCACGGCCAAAGACAACATGATTTGCAGATGAGAGGTTGCAATAACCGTCATTACGGCGCCTATGCCGCTACCGAAGAAACAGATGATAAGAGCGATGCGGTTGCCGAAACGGTCGGCAAAAAAGCCCCAGGGCAGAGAAAAGAGGCCGAAACCAAGATACATGGGGAAACCCAGCTGCAAGACCTCTTCGAGATCCATCTTTAATGAAAGAACAAGAGGAATCGCCAAAGCGGGAAAGGCCAGCTCGTAAAAATGAAACAGGAAATGCGCCATAAAGGTAAATAGGACAATTTTCTTTTCGTTGCTGATTGCAATTTGTTTCATATTTGCGATCCTGATACAGGAGAAAGATTAAGAGATTGTTGATCTACTGCCATTATACACACCAAATTTCAAGCCAAAGTTGACACCGTTCTGATAGTCCTTAGGCATCTTTTTCCTGAGCTGGTGCTGCGGCATTTCGCACATGCAAATCAGTCTTTTCATGAATTGCGGAATATCCATAAGAGGGATAATATTCGTCCGTTATAAAAGCACATGGACGTATCTATTTTGAAAATCGATGAGAAAAGGGGGAATAAGAATGAAGACAAAAATAACAATAAAGATCATGTTTGCCGTGTTCATATTATCGGCCACGGGGCTTCTTCCCATCCACACCTCTTTTGCCGCCGCAGCCAAGGAGATTGACGTCGGTGTTGATGTGGCGCTCGATCGTTTTGGGCGGGAAGTGAACGGTGCTCAGGAGTTTCTCAAGGCCGCAAAGGGTATTCTTATCATCCCTAAAGTCGTGCAGGCCGGCTTTATCGTCGGCGGCGAATATGGCGAAGGCGCCTTGAGAATCGACGGGAAAACCGTCGATTACTACAACATCGTGGCAGGTTCTTTTGGCCTTCAGATAGGGGCGCAGCGAAAAGATATTATTCTGCTCTTCATCGATGAGGCTGCCCTGAAGAAATTCCGCACCAGTGACAACTGGCAAGCCGGTGTTGACGGCACGGTGACGGTGGTCAATGTCGGAGCCGAGGGCTCCGTGGACACGAGCAAGATCAATCAGCCTATTGTCGGCTTTGTGTTCGGTCAGAAGGGGATCATGGCCGGCGCAACCATAGAAGGCGCGAAGGTCACCAAGCTGAAAAAATAATACTGCAGCAGACGGCTACACAGCTTTAGGGAAGCCAAAGACCATAAAAAGTCTGTCCAGCGAGATGCGGGAGCGGTGAGTGTTTGAATCGTTTGAGGCGCTCCGGGCACAGACGGTGCATGGGCATCAAAAAAATATTAGGATTGATGCGATTTAATGTTGCTTTTTCCGCGCTCAGAATTTATATATACCCCTATAAAAGGTTGTATCGGTCCTGAGGGATCGATGTTGCCGCCGATGGCGGTTAGACAAAAACAAAAGGGAGGATGAAGAATGAATAAAGAAGATCTCGTCAATGTTGTTGCAAAAACTACCTGCAGCAAGGCAGAGGCAGCCAATGTCGTCAATGCCATCCTTGATGCAATCAAGAAGGGGTTGAAGAAGGGAGGCAAGGTTACTCTCGTCGGTTTCGGTACTTTCTCCGTTTCTAAGAGAGCTGCCAGAACAGGAAGAAATCCTCAGACCGGCAAACCGATCAAGATTGCCGCTAAGAAGGTCCCCAAGTTTTCGGCGGGCAAGGCATTGAAAGATGCCGTGAAATGATTTGTAGTCATGATAAGAAAAGCTGCAAGTATTTAGTTACAGATAAGACAAGAGAGGGTGGGAGCTGTTCCCCACCCTCTCTTGTTTATGGCGAGGTGTAGTCAGTTGCGTGCGCCATCTGCGGCGAGTACATGATGGGGACAAGCCTTCGTCAGGTGGATGGGAATCTTAACTGCATTCCGTGCGCAGAGAAGCACAGCGCATGAAGTGACAGGAGTGTCCCTGTCTCTCTCGTATTCTAAATTTTTGTTCATCCGGTTGTTAAGAAATTCGATCAGGAATAACAGGAATGCTCCGGAAGTCTTACAGTAGAAAGTGGTACATGTTATAAATATAATAATTATTTGTTGTGCACGGACGTGCGGGAAAGGAGCCTTACAATGATAATGCCTGCGAAAGATTCGTTGGACATTGGGATAGTAGTCAGTGATATCAAGGCCAGCCTCAAGTTCTACCAGGACACGCTCGGGTTGGAGTTTGTGGGAATCACGCCGGTATGGTTTGGAACCATGCACCGGCTGAGATTCGGCACCAGCGACTTCAAGTTGACCGCACCTAAGGCTGTTCCTCCCCGGGGAACCATCGGCATAGAGAATCAATTGGGATTTCGCTACGTGACCTTCGTCATTAAGAATATCTCCCAAGTATGTTCTGAACTTAAAGCTAAGGGCATTGAATTTACGCTTCCGGAAACGGAAATTCGGCCGGGCGTGCGCATCGCCATGGTAAAAGACCCGGATGGAAATATCGTGGAGTTTGTCGAACAAAGCTGAAATCGCCTATTGAAATAGGGTTTTCGTTGTTATAAAATCATCACCAATCCAAAGATTACCGGTAATCGGAAGTACAGAAACGCAATGGAAGGTCCCGTGGTGCTTTATCCACACTGAATCCTATTTATTAGTTCAAATGAGTAACACAAGGAGGCTAAAATGAAATCGCTCATCTGGAAATCTATCCTGCCGCTGCTCTTGGGAATCATCATCGCATCACTCCCGGTGCCCCAGGGGCTGAGCCTGACTGCCTGGTATTATTTTGCCATCTTCACTGCTGTTATTTTTGCTCTGATCCTCGAGCCTATTCCGGCCGCCGCGATAGGGTTTATAGGTGTCTTCCTGGTCGCGGTTCTGGGTCTCGCAGGACAGAAGCCGGCAGATTCAATCAGGTGGGCATTATCCGGTTTTTCCAATACGACGGTCTGGCTCATATTCGGGGCATTCATGTTCGCCATGGGCTATGAAAAGACAGGGCTTGGCAAACGCATTGCCCTGGTACTGGTGGAGTTTTTGGGCAAGAGGACCCTGGGCTTAGGGTATGCAATAGCTTTTTCTGATCTTATTATCGCCCCCTTCACCCCCTCCAACACCGCCCGGAGTGCCGGCACTATTTTCCCCATCATCCGCAACATCCCAGGCCTTTACGGTTCTGCTCCGGGGGAGACGAGCCGCAAGATCGGGGCGTATATCATGTGGACTGCCTTTGCAACTACCTGTGTGACGAGTTCTATGTTCATCACGTCTTTGGCCCCGAACCTGCTGGCCCTTGAGTTGGTTAATAAGACGGCGAAAATAAGCATTTCCTGGACTGAATGGTTTTTGGGGTTCCTGCCAGTCGGGATCATTCTGTTTTCCGTTCTGCCCTACCTCATTTACAAGATTTACCCTCCGGAAATCAAAGCGAGCACAGAGGTCCAAGCCTGGGCGTCCGGGGAACTGGGCAAGATGGGCAAGTTCACCCGTAAGGAACTGGTGATGGCTCTCTTGGCGATTCTCGCCCTGACTATGTGGATATTCGGAGGAAAGATCGTGGATGCCACGACTGCTGCAGGAGTGGTCATATCTTTGATGGTGATTACAGGAATCGTCACGTGGGACGATATTCTGAGCAACAAAGCCGCCTGGAATGTGCTTGTCTGGTTTGCCACACTCGTGGCCATGGCAGATGGCCTAAATCAGGCAGGCTTTGTAACCTGGTTTGCCAAGAGCGCATCGGCGCTGCTGACGGGGATGTCGCCCATAGTTATCATGGTCTGCCTCGTAGCAATATTTTTCTTAGTTCATTACATGTTTGCGAGCATCACAGCGCACGTAACGGCGGTGCTGCCCGTAATGCTGGCTGCAGGCGCGCTTGTGCCGGGCATTCCCGTCAAGGTTTTTGCCCTTCTTCTCTGCTACAGCTTGGGGATCATGGGTATCATATCTCCATATGCCACTGGTCCCGGCCCGGTCTATTTCGGGAGCGGTTACGTCAACCGGAAAGATTTCTGGACCTTGGGACTCATTTTCGGACTGATCTTTGTTGGTGTGCTCTTAGCAGTGGGCACTCCGTATCTTCTCTCCATCTATCCGTGATATTGGTGGGGAAGAGAGACAGTATCTCAAGGTCGTATGAAATGATAGAACCTGCCCGAGAAGGGGAGGAACAATTCAGATAGAAAGGGTAGCATATGTCGTCTTATCAAATTGCGGTCATCCCGGGGGATGGTTTTGGTACTGAGGTCGCAGCGGAAGCTACCAAGACCCTACAGACAGTTGCCGATAAATATGGCTTCAAAGTGAAGATGGCGAAGTTTGACTGGGGATGCGACTATTATTTGAAGAAGGGCGTCATGATGCCCGCAAATGCTTTGGAGGTCTTGCATGAATTTGATGCAATTTTTCTGGGCTGTATCGGTGACGCCAATAAGGTCCCTGATCATATATCGCTTACTCTGCTTATCGCAATTCGAAAAGGTTTCGATCAATACATAAATCTGCGGCCGATCAAACTTTATCCCGGAGTTGAATCGCCGGTGAGAACTGCCACGCCCGAAACCGTTAATATGGTGGTAATCCGCGAGAATACGGAAGGAGAATATGCGGCCGCGGGGGGGTTTTTTAAGCTGGGTACCCCTGATGCGTTTGCCCTGCAGACCGGCGTTTTCACGGAAAAGGGGTGTGAGAGGGCGATACGCTACGCCTTTGAGTTCGCCCGAAAGCGGAAAAAGTTTGGCAAAAAAGTCCCCGTCGGCATGGTCACCAACTGCACGAAATCCAATGCACTCAACTATTCGATGGTCTTTTGGGATTCAGTGTATAAGAAAGTGGCGGCAGAATACCCGGACGTAAAGACCGACATGGCACTGGTCGACGCTATAACCATGTGGTTTGTGAAGAACCCCGAATACTTCGACGTGATCGTGGCCTCCAATCTTTTTGGTGATATCATTACCGACCTCGGAGCCATGCTTCAAGGAGGGATGGGGTTTGCCGCCGGCGGCAACATTAATCCGGAAAGAATCTATCCATCCATGTTTGAACCGATTCACGGCTCAGCCCCGAAATATGCAGGAAAGGCCATAGTCAATCCTATTGCAGCGATTGAATCGATACGAATGATGCTTGATCATCTCGGAGAGGGGCGGGCGGCCCTGGACATACAGGAAGCCGTGGTGAAAACCCTGACTCTCGGAAAGGTGAAGACCGCTGATATGGGCGGGAAAAACAAAACCCATGAAATGGGTGATGCAATCAGGAAGGCCGTTCTAAAAAAATAAGTCAAGCAAGAAACATCTCTGACAACTTTTGCGGGGGTCTGAGAATGTGTGGACTCCCGCAAGGCCGCTTCAAGCGTTTGGCCCGCCTAAACAGAACAGCCTGTCACTCTTGATGCAGCGAAAATTATCCCTTCATGCAGCAGGCCAATTTGAAGAAGAAGGTCAGTTGTAAATCTGAACCAGGTCTTCGCCCGCAGCATAGTGGGTGGCCGCCTCCGCCTTCCTGTAATCGTAAACAGACCGGATATAATTTGCCTCTGCAGTCGTCAGCAGGGTAACGGCATCAAGGACCTCCGTTGCCGTTCCCACACCTTCATCGTAGCGCTCTTTGTTGATGCGCAGATTTTCCTGCGCCTGACTCGCGGTATCTCGTGTTACCTGGATGCGCTCATATGCGTCCTGCAGGTCAAGAATGTACCTCTGGACCTCAATCTTGATTTCATCTACAAGCTTGGCCCTCTGTTCGACAAGCCGCAATTTCCGATAACGTGTCTTCTTGAGATCTGCCAGGGAGCTTCCACCTTCGAACAGGTTAATGTCGATACCGAGGATTAATGACCAGTTGTCGTCACGAACTGAGTAGGAATTCTCCATGTAATCATAAGAACCCCTTGCAAAAAGCTTTGGCAGAAACTCTGATTTTTTTGAAACACTCTCAAGGTCGAGGGATTGCAGTGTCCTGTCGACAATCTGGATCTCGGGACGTCCGGCAAGGGCCGTCTGCCAGGCCTTATCGAGGTTGAGACTTCCCGGCGCCGATATCTCCCGCTCCTGTTCAATGGCGTGAACCTGCCAGTACAGAGGCCGAAGAAGAAGTTTATTCAGCCGTGAGGCGCGTATAGACTGTATATTCTTGGCTGAAAGGAGCCTCTGACGGGCATCGGACAGCTTGACCTGGGCCTGAAGCAGGTCGTTCTTCGTAATGACGCCCGCGCCGTACAGGTTTTGCGCATTCTTGAGGTGGGATTCGACACTTTCGACCTCTTTTGCCGCAACCTCCACCAAACGGTGCGATTCGAGGAAGTCATAAAACCCGATAGTGAATTCGAGGGCAATTGCGTTCCGGATACTGGCAGTGTTCAACTTTTGAGCCTCCAAGAGCATGCGGCTCGCTTCATAGCGCGAGAGATTGCCCCGAAAGTCGAAAAGAATCTGCTGAATGTTTATGCCATAGGATTTATAGGACCGGTCAGAGAGTGGGATCGCCTGGCCAAGATACACGTCAGCAGGCTGGTTTGCGAGGGATGTGTAGGAGCCTGATGCGTTAATGCTGGGAAGGAGTCTGGCTCTTGCAATCAGAGAGTCCGCTTCGGCGATGGCCTCATCCTGCCTCGCAACCTTGACGACATGGCTTTCGGCAGTCACTGTCTTCAGCCCTTCGGCAAGTGTGACCTTGGTGGAGTCCCCCGTCATTTTGACATCAGCGACGGCATTGTTTTTCTGAATAAAGCCGGAAGGTGTCTCCGACACAACAGGGGTGATAGAGGCAATCCATGAAAGCCCCACGGCCAACAGAATAAGCACATATTTCTTATCCATATTTCTCATCCTTGGTGATGTTACGTTCTTTCTTAGACAATAATTGCACAAGATGTCAGGTCGACCGGAATGAGGAGTACATCAGAAACCAGATGATCTTGACATACTCTTTTCCCATGCGCCTATAATCGGAGAGCATCGGATCTTGATGCGCCGGCTCTACTCTAATTGGTACAAAGACGATTTTCACGGCTTCTTCAGAAAAAATTCTCTCCGCAATTATCTTTATGCGGCGCATGTGATCAGGTGAACTGACGAAAATTGCAGACTTTAATCCGTACTGCTTCAACATGCGTTTTGCTTCGAGTACCTCGACATGTGTATTTTCAAAATATCGTCTTGGTTTCAGACCTGAAATAATCAGTTCCGGGTTCGCTTTCTTTGCGCCTGCGGGGGATGACAGAGATGCGGCTTCCGTGATTCTTCCGTAGGCGGGGATGAAGAGATAGCGTGCATAACCTTCACTCATGAGCCGATTCGCGTCTTCCTGCCTGGCTTTGTTATCGAGCCCCACAAAAAGTACGAGAGCGTCCGACCTCAGAGGCTTATCCGCATAAGTCAGATACCGAGGGCCATAATAAAGTGCGACAAAGAGAATAGCCAGGAATAGAACAAGAAGGTATGTCAGTATCTTTTTTTTTGAAGGCATGAGGATCAAATAAATACGCTGGTTATAGCTGTTTTTTCAGCTGCTTGAGTTTCAATTCCCAGTTCCAGGCTGTCCTTATGATAAACTCGAGGTCATCATGGCACGGCTGCCAACCCGTGATACTGCGGACCTTGGTGCTGTCCGCCACTAACTGGGGCGGATCGCCTGCGCGCCTTGGCGCTTCTTCGACGGGAAAGTTGATGCCGGTGACTTTCTTTGCGGCTGCCACTACCTCCCTGACAGAGAATCCGCGGCCGTATCCGCAGTTCATGATATCGGATTTTCTTGTCTCCATCAGGTAATCAAGGGCAAGAAGATGGGCATTGGCGAGATCGACTACGTGTATATAGTCTCGGATACAAGTTCCGTCAGGAGTCGGGTAATCCGTCCCGAAAATGCATAACTTGGCAAAGTCGCCCTGCGCGGTCTTCAATGCACGGGTTATGAGATGGGTTGCGTCCAGATAGGCCTGCCCGATTCTATTCTTGGGATCGGCACCGGCCACATTGAAATAGCGGAGCGCGATGAAACGAAAATCTCCGGTCTGGGGCATATCGCCGAGGACCGTCTCGACCATGGCTTTGGAGGCACCGTAGGGGTTGATCGGGTGGACGGGCACGGACTCGTCAACGAGTAACTTGTCAGGGATTCCGTATACGGCAGCACTCGAGGAGTAAATGAAACTGCGGATGCCATTGCGGTCCATGGCGTCAAGGAGGTTCAGGGTATTGGCGACATTATTGCGATAGTATTTGAGAGGCTCCCGGACGGATTCCTCAACCTGGATCAAGGCTGCAAAGTGCATGACTGCATCCGGACGAAATGCGTTCATAACAGCGTTCAGGTGAGAACTGTCTTCAATATCTCCTATTTCCAGCTTGCCGCAAAGAACGGCACACTCATGACCTGTCGACAGATTGTCGTATACAATTATGTCATGACCGCGTTCACCAAGCGCATGTACGACGTGGCTGCCGATATAGCCGGCTCCTCCGGTCACCAGAATTTTCATGTATCCTTCTTCCCCTCCTCACGGAAAATACAAACATGCAACGCTTAGGTATGTCCTCAATTGAGGCAGCGAAAAAGCTTTCCGCCCACTTTTCCTCACAAACGTCTCTCCCCTTGGGGGGATTTCTTATTAACTCATAACAATACAAAAATCAATGATAGATGCCATCCTTCTTATGCAGTTCAGTTCTTTCGGGGACAAAGGCGACATGTGCGATCATGCCGTCGACCGACGAATTGTGACTATTCCTTCACTAAACGGTAGATTAAGATTCAATTTCGTCGCAAGTTGTGATAATTCGAACACTATGAAAATTGCAGCAACCGGTGATATCCATTATGATCTGATACGAAACTCGGCAGAGCATGATAAATTCCTCGATTTTATAAGAAGACTGGAGAAGGAAAAGCCTGATGTGCTCGTATTGGCGGGCGATATCGTAGGGTTTGGTTCTTCGAAACTGGAAGAATGTCTGAATCTTTTTAGAGACGTTGCGCCCGTGAGGCTCAAGGTTCTTGGCAACCATGACTACTGGAGTAATGAAGGGGACACGTTCGGTCATCTTGAAATCCTGAAGTCAAGAATCAAGGGTAGCGGATTCAAGCTCTTAGATGAAGAACCGTTAATCATAGATGGGATCGGCTTTGCTGGCAATTGCCTGTGGTATGATTATTCCTTTTCTCCTGCAGAGACGCCCCCGCGATCATCATATGAAAAGAAGGTATTCGGCGGTCACATCATCTGGAATGACGTCAATTTCGTGAGGCTCGGCAAAACGGATCTGGAGTATACCAGCGAACTCCGGAAAAAACTGGAAGCAGATATAAGGACACTGGAAGCCAAGGCAGACCGGATCATTGCCGTTACCCACCACGTCGGATTTATCGAAATGCTGACTGTGAGGGAAGAGTTTCCAGGCTGGAATTTCTGTAATGCCTTCATGGGAAGCAGGACGCTCGGAGAGATGCTCATCAATCATCCAAAGGTCAGGTACCATATATGCGGCCACACGCACGAACAGAAAGTGGTGAGAAAGGGATCTCTGATATCAATCAATCCCGGTTCCACCTATGATGAGAAAAGGTTCGTGTCGTTTGTGATTGCGGAAGACGGTTCCGATGCTTCAATTGAATTCGGCGGATAGGAGAATCCACGCTGCTTGCCGCGGAGAGCTTCATCTCGGCGGCTTAGAGGTTTAATTATGATTTATCAGCCTGAAGACCGCGCCATCTATGGTGATCTCGTTAGCTCCTTTCGTGACTATGGTGAGAGACCGAGACCCATGGGCCAGCTGATGCTGGCCATAGGAAAGTATTTTCTGGGCTTTCCGTACGCGAGCCATACGCTGGAGAGAGATGGCAGGGAGGCCCTCGTGATAAATTTAAGGGAATTTGACTGCTTCACCTTTGTGGAAAATTGCGTGGTCTTGGCGGGGCTGTTAAGCAAAGGGAAATCCTATTTCAGGAGCTATGCCGCGCAACTAAAGAAAATCCGTTACCGCAGCGGCATATTAAAGGGATACTCCTCGCGCCTGCAGTACTTTTCCGACTGGCTCTACGACAACGAGAAGAAGGGGATTGTTACAGATGTCACAAGCAGGTGCGGCGCGGAACCATTTCGAAAGAATTTCAATTTTATGACAAGGCATCGGGAAGATTATCCCGCCTTGGGCATGGAAAAATCTTATCGAGATATGGTCGCAATTGAAAGACGTCTATCCGGACGATTGCTGCATCGTATCCCGAAGGCTGCGTTAGGACAGTTGAAAAGCATGGTCGAGAGCGGGGATTTGATTGCGCTTACCACAGGCATTGAAGGACTGGATGTCGTGCACGTCGGCCTCGCCGTCTATCTGAAAGGCAGGATTCATCTCCTGCATGCATCGGAGGTGGAGAAAAGGGTTGTCATTTCCGATCTCACCCTTCATCAATACATTTCGAGACGAAAGATGATGACCGGAATTATGGTTGGACGCTCTATCCCGACTTATCAAAATGATGGTAGTCCCTCTTTGGCCTGAAATGTCCCCCCCAGCCCCATCCCCGCTTCAGGAATTCTCTCACCACGGGATGTGAATCGTCAAGAGTTCCCGCACTTCCTGGAACATAGCCGGCACCAGGAGGATCAAACCGGCCGTCCTCATCTATGACAGGATTGAAATAAGGGTTAATGTCCACGGCCTTTCCGAACGCGTGGTTTGATAACCTGCTCGTGCCCAGAACAACTCGGTAGTTAAAGGCGGACGTATTATTGTCCGCCATAGAGAGGTCATCAGACCAGTCGTACTTGACGATCGGCACAATCTGAAAAACAGGAAATTCCGTCCGCTCCATGAGCGCAAAAACTTCCACGATGTCCGTTTTCACCTCTTGGTGAATCACGAGTTGTCCCTGATGCAGTCGGCCGTCGAATGAGCGGCAGCGCACGTCGATAAGGCATAATTTGTCAATTATCTCCCGGGGCGCGTTTGTCCCGGCCGTGGCCTCCGCAAATGTCATCCTGCTGTCGATGATGGCTGTCATTTTCATAAGCGTCAAGAGGGCAAAGCCGCCGATATTTTTTGCACAGTTTCCTCGTCAACGGAGACTTCCGCGTAAATTGTCCTGATCAATTCCTGATTGACTCTGTCGAAATCCTTTTCTACTGGTGTTATGATGATGCCTCCCATCTCCACCAGTCCCGGTGAAATCAATATCCTTTCGTTCCCCGGCAAAAAATAGACAGAGGGGCGAAGCTTTTGCCGTGGAAAAATCACGACTCGCCATTTATTTCGCTCATATGAGCCTAAGAGATTCATCCTCGGCTCTCCCGGTGAAGACTTGACGCTTTTCATGGCGGAGACGATGCTCGACAAGGCAAAAGCGATGGCAGTGCAATCCTCTCCTTCGAGAATAATTACTTCCCTCCCCAGTTCTTTTGCCCTGAAAAGTGGAATGGCATTGATGCATTTTAGGAATACCAGTCTTGCCCTGTTTTTGATTTCTTCCTCGATTGGCAGTATTCCCCGAGTAGTCGCTTGAAAGTGCAGGTGGTCAGGCGCGGATGCGCCGCTTTCCGGGCCGTTATAAAACACATTGAAATCCGGACTGAAGTCCTTTGCCATTATGAGAAATTTCGATACCATTCCTTCAAATGACTGGGGGCAATGCATAATTTGCGCAATAGTATAGTGCTCCGGACAGATAGGAAAGGGATTGCAGAGGACAATGAAATCCTCCCTGTATAAGATGCCGCGCTGCGGTTCGGGGAGATTTTCAAGACAGAGAAAGCAAGGTCTCTTTTCGATGGATTTTTGGTCAAGCGGGGCGGTAGTGCTCTTGATCCTTCCGGGATTATGGTGGAGCCTCACTGAAAAACCGTTGCAGCGGAGTTCCTTTACCCGCACACTTGCCAGGGCCTTATATCCGAGAGAAAGATCGGGCCATGAGGCCTTTTGCTCTGCGAGGAGATTGCGGCAGAGCGCCGGTAGAGATGGGCCGGGTGTCTTTCCGTCAAATGAAACCGATATCTTTTGCAGAAGCATATCCATATCCGTCATCTCATCTTGCCTTCAGCTTCCGGCGCGCCATGATTTCAACAGTTCTAATCTTGTCTTTGAACGCATCATGGCGATTACTCTTCTCTATGGAGATGCGGGCGTCTGTATTGCCCGCCCACCGGCGGCACAGATAGAGGCTCTCGTAAATCCTGCCTATGCGATACTCTCTTGATAATCTGAGAGCCATTGCATAGTCTTCCCCATAACCCACATTGAGGAAACCGATTTTACGGAGAAGCGCCGTATCAAAGGCGCGCGGTGCTCCCAGTCCATTGACGCGCAAGGCGTTGTTGCGTCCGTTGTCATCCGTCCATTCCCTGTGGTCTATTATACCGGGTGGAATCTTCTGCAAAGATTCATTGACGAGTGTGTAAGAACCGATGACCATGGCAAAATATCCGCTTCTCATCACGTCGATGAGTTTCTGCAATGTCCCCGGGCTCTCATAAAGATCGTCTGAGTCCAATTGAACGGCGCAGCGACCGCAGAATTCCGAAAAGACCGCTTCGTTCCAGCACCCGCCGATTGCGAGATCAAATCTTGAAGGAGTAATATGTTTCAGAGGCGGATTGTTTCCGGCAAGCTCAGCCAGGATCGGAGTGGTTCCGTCGGTCGAATGATTGTCCACAACAATCACATTGTACGGAAAGTCTGTCTCCTGCGTAAGGGCGCTATGCACTGCGTCCGTGATTGTCCGCACCCGGTTGCGCACGGGTATTACGACACTTGCCTCAACAGGAAAATTATACTGAGATCGAGGTAAATATTTAAAGCGCGGTTCCAGGAAGGCGCCGATACGTTTTAAATGCTCTGTCGCGACCAGTTCCATTTCTTTTTGTACTGCTTGGTTCTCGGGAGCGACATAATTGAACTGATCCTCATCCTCAGATCCGACTTCGTCCGTATTTGCGTCTGATTTTTTCTTCCTGTAGAGAAACTCCTGAATGTGGAAAAGACTGTGGCCGACGGAAACTTTCAAGCGCAGGTCATAGAATCCTGCATGAACGACGGCAGGTATAGGGCCATATTTCTTTAATGCCTGTCGTATTGCAGAGACAGAGAATAGGATCAGGCATCCGAAATCGAATTCGTCACGGATGCTTCCCAGCTGACAGTCATTGACGGGATGTTCCACGAGGTCGCCCTGTCCCTTTTCCAGGTAGTCCGAGTAGACCATTCCTGAATCCGTAGATTCCGCTACATCAATAAAACGTTCGAGCGTGGCGGCCGGAAGCTCTATTTCCGCAGGCTCTGTGATTATCATAAGAAAATCTGTCTTCATGTTTTCTATGAGTTTGTTCAAGGCCTCGCCCGAGGCCAGGGATGCGGCGTTTATAAACTTGCACTTCGGCTGCGGCGGCTTGAAGGCGCCCTCATGTAGTACAATCACTTCCTCTATCAGAGGTGATTGCACCAATACGTGAAGCGTCTTTTCAAAGCCGGACTGCAAACTGAGCGGCATGGCGATGGTCAGCGTGCTCATGGGTTACACCCAAAAGGAAACTATCATGATTACCCTCGCGGCAGACGAAAAACATATATCCCGCATCGGCTCCTGTTGCAAGTACTGGAACTCTTGACAAGAGGAGCACAGAGCCGCAACATGTTCATCTTTCGCGGCTCGGATTTTTTAGCATAGAAATCACTGGATACAAAGATAAAAATCTTCTTCTTAATCATCTGTCCGACAGATTTGTATCGGGGCGGGTCTGCGAAGTCCGACGCCGTGCGGGTTGGATATCGCACAGCCGTGAAAAATTATCGAAAGGACGGCAACGACCCTGGATCGGGGGGAAGACGGCGCCCCGGCCGTCATGAAAACGGCCTAAGATTGTCTGAATATCTAATTTTTGATGCCCTCCGCAGCTAAGCTACGGAGAATCTTCGATTCTTAAGGAATGGCCGTTCGTCATTCGCTCGCTATCGAATTCAAGTTTACAGAGTTTATAGGAGCGCAATAACGACATTGACAGTCAGCCCCCTGTGTTCTATATTATGTATACAAAAGTGACTAAAAGACAAACGACTGATGTACAGTTTGAGGGTTTGATATGTCGAAATATCGTGATCCTGATTCAATGGATGACAGAGATGTCAAGTTAGATCCTGATACGGTCCTTCAAGAACCAACGATGTATCGGGTTCTACTTCATAATGATCATTATACGACAATGGAGTTTGTCGTCGAAGTTCTGATACTTGTGTTCCATAAGCCGGCGGCGGAGGCCACCAAAATCATGCTCGATGTCCACAAGAAAGGGGCGGGTGCATGTGGTGTTTATACCTACGATATTGCCGCTACGAAGGTAGCCCAGGTACATACGATGGCGAAATTAAGAGAATTTCCTCTGAAATGTTCATTGGAAGAGGCCTGACCGACAGGGGGAATAATGAAGATAAGTGAAAGTCTGAATCAAATCATCATGGCTGCGTATGCCGAGGCCAATACGCGCTCTCATGAGTTTGTAACGCCGGAGCACCTTCTTTATGCCGCGCTTTTCTTTGATGATGGGTCTGACATCGTACAAAGATGCGGGGGCGATCCGGAACATCTAAAAAGAGTGTTGGCAAAGCATCTGCGCGAGGGCAATCCGGTTGTGGAGGGAGCTCAATCCGTCCAGTCGCTGGGTTTTCAAAATGTCTTGGAGCGGGCGGTATGGCATACGACCTCTGCGCAGAAAGATATTGTCGAATTGGGAGATGTTCTGGTTTCTATTCTTGATGAAAAAGGGTCCTATGCTTCATTTTTCCTCAAGAAAGAGGGCATCACTCGACTTTCCCTGCTTAACTATATCTCTCACGGAGTCTCCGTTATTCCCGATACGACGGAAGTGCAAAGGCGGGATAAGAAGCGGGAGGAAAGTGAGACTGAGCAGGAGTCCAAGGAAAAGGATACTGATCAAAGCAAAATACTAAAGTCATTCACGATAGAACTGACGGCGAAGGCGAAAGCAGGGGAGATGGATCCCCTGATCGGCAGGGAGGATGTGCTCGAGCGGACCATCCAGGTCCTTTGCCGGCGATATAAGAACAACCCCGTCCATGTCGGCGAGCCCGGAGTAGGAAAAACGGCTATAACGGAAGGGCTGGCGCAGCTCATTGCCGGCGGGAATGTCCCAAAACGCCTGAAGGATTCGAAGATTTACGCCTTGGACATGGGCTCCATAATTGCCGGCACCAGATTCAGGGGTGATTTCGAAGAGCGCATGAAGCGCGTAATAGCTGAACTTCAGAGACAGGAAAAAACAATCCTCTTCATTGACGAGATTCATAATATCGTTGGCGCCGGGGCTGTTTCAGGGGGATCCCTCGATGCTTCGAATATCCTGAAACCGGCGCTCGCTTCCGGAAAACTCCGGTGTATCGGCTCCACTACATATGACGAATACCGTAAGTATTTTGAGAAGGATGGAGCCCTTTCGCGCCGGTTCCAAAAGATCGAGATAATGGAACCGACAACGGACGACACAGTGAAGATTCTTGAGGGCATCAAGAAAAGGTACGAAGAATACCATCGCGTATCATATACGGAAGAGGCCCTTCGCGCGGCAGCGGAATTATCCGATAAGTATATCAATGACCGGAGGTTACCCGATAAGGCTATCGATGTGATCGATGAAGCCGGCGCCCTGGCTAATATGAAGGATGCCGATGAGGGTGTAGAGAGGGTGGTCGATATTCATAATATCGAAGCGGTGATTGCAAAAATCGCGAGAATTCCGGAAAAGAGTGTTTCTTCGTCGGAGTTGGACAAGCTTAAGGATCTGGAGACAAGCCTCAAAAGCAGGATCTTCGGGCAGGATAAGGCGATTGGGGTGGTCGTGGAGGCCATCAAGCGTTCACG
>PLMX01000203.1 GCA_003142635.1 Syntrophaceae bacterium
GATACCCTATGGGACGGCTGGGGACAAAACCCCACCAAGTTTTGATATTGGAGAGATCACGTATAGAACTATTTTTCGTTATGTTATGGTCGTCATCAAAATGAAAGGAACAATCAAACGAGTTCGAATAAGCTATTATACCCACCATGCATATAAGTATTATGGATATAAGGCTCCATGGGATTTGTCTATGTCTCCCCTGTTTTTCTTCACTGCCGGGGATCGTCTTCTGTTTCTTCTTCGGGGTTTTCAATAGCTCTCTCCTTACGACAGATTACCTTCCATGAGCTATACCACAGGCAGCCAGAGGCATTTGAGTATTATACGCTGTTTTTGGCATCTAACTGATTCGTCACACGGGTAGCGACCTTGATTCTACAGGATTTATCAGCGGCCGGGTTTGATTGACCATGGCTTCCATCTTTTCTGCGAGAGGGGGAAGCGTTTCCGCATTGAGGGCTGATATGGCTATGGCGCAAAACCGCTGACAGAGGTTCTGCAGCATGGCTTTGTCGCAGAAACGATCTGCCTTATTGAAGACACGAATGGTGGGCCTTCCGATGATTGCAAGTTCCTCCAATATTTTCTCAACGGCCGCTATATGGCTTTCAAAATTCGGATTGCTGATGTCAATTACATGGAGAAGAATATCCGCTTCGTGGAGTTCATCAAGAGTCGCCCGAAAGGCAGCAAAGAGATCCCGGGGAAGGTCCCGGATAAAACCCACAGTATCGGTAATGATGGCCTCCGTATCCCGTGGAAAGCGGAGCCGCGAGCTCTTGGTATCAAGCGTCGCAAACAGGCGGTCCTCCGTAAAGACACTGCTTTTTGTGAGCGTATTCAGGAGGGTTGACTTTCCGGCATTCGTGTAGCCGACAATAGAGATTATGGGCAGTCCCATTTTCCCCCGCTTACCACGGCGTTGTTCCCTTGCCTTCTCAATCTGCAGCTGTTCACGTTCAAGGCGGTGAATTCGATCCCTTACACGGCGGCGGTTTATTTCAAGCTTTGTTTCCCCCGGCCCCCTTCCTCCGATGCCTCCAGTGAGTCTCGACATGGCCGTATTTTTTGTCACCAGCCTGGGGAGGAGATACTTCAACTGGGCAAGTTCTACCTGGAGCTTGCCCTCTCTGCTATGGGCACGCTGAGCGAAAATATCAAGTATGATCTGGGTGCGGTCAACGACCTTCATCTCCGTAAAGTCCGTAATGGACCTCAACTGTGCCGGTTGCAGTTCATGGTCGAAGATGAGAAGATTAGCCCCTATCTGCATGGCCCTGATGATAAGCTCCGACATTCTCCCCCTGCCAAGGACGAATCGGGGGTCTATCTGATCCCGGTACTGGATGATGCTGTCGAAGACCTCGACGCCACAGGACCGGGCAAGCTCCTTCAACTCATCCAAGGAGCCCCGGCTGTCGGCAAGGGGGCTCGTTTCCACACGGATCAGTAGGGCGCGATCCGTGGAATCTACCTTCCGCGTCTTCTGTTTTCTTGCAAGTTCGCTCTCGAGGGCCTGGATGAAGTAAAGAAAATTGAGGTTCATCTCCGACGGACGGGCCTTCTCCATAATAAGCCAATATTTGCCTTCGGGATTTTCCGGAATCAGGTGGGCAGTGTGGGCATAACCGGGAAGTCCATCCTCTTCTGTCTCGATGGCTGAGATTAGATCAAGGCGGAGCAGGGCCAGATCCGTAAGGTCGTCATTGGTGAGTCCCTCACCGTTCAAATGGGTGTGGATTAGGCGGAGACCTTTGAAACGCGTGGAAGAAGAACGGAAGCCGTCGAGGCTGGGAATCATGATATCCTTGGGTGAGCCGGCTATTACGAAGGCGATCTCGCCTCTCCGGCTGATCAGGATGGCTATCTGACGGTTGATTTCCCGTGAAAGGGATGTGATTTGTCTCGCCAGTTCGTGGGTAATGACGCGCTCCGGCGGCACTTTCCTCCGGTAGAGTTGACCGATCCTCCTTATCTGTTCCGCCCCGAGACCGGTCAGGTTGCCATAGACTTTATTGATTGCCTGCCCCCTTGCTTTCGGCTCGACGCGCGGCCATCCTCCTCGTCAGACGTTCCTCATATCTCTCCCGGCTGTGGAAGCTGGTGCGTCCTATCAATTCCCTGGGATTCCTTGCCCCGCATTTGGGACAGGTGACACCTTCCTTATCTTCACCGACCTTCATTAAGAGCTCGAAGATATCCTTGCAGGAACTGCATTCAAATTCATAGATAGGCATGGAAAATTCCTAATTCTTTATTTTACGGAGAATTAACACACTCAAAGGTAATGGGTCAAGGGTGATTTTCGCAATAAGAAAACCCCGGAGGGACATCCCCCCGGGGTTTTGAGATGCAAGTAATAACGACCGGATTTAGAAGGTGAGTGTCAGTTTTTGAGTTACGAGATAGTCGTTATCGATATTGTTTGATGCAACGGAGCCCTTCCAGTAGTCACCCGCCCACAGGTAGCCAAAGCCGACCATGTAGGTGAGGTTGTCAAAGATCTTGTAGGTTGCCATGACGTCAAACTCGCTACCGTAGTTCTTGGAAATCTGACCCACCACTCCGTCCTTGTCCGCAGTGGCAGTGCTGTAGCTCGCCTTGACATCCAGCTTTGGTATAGGCTTCACACCAGCAAAAATCTGTGCAAATTGGGCATTGCTGATGCCACCATTCATATTATTCACCGCTCCGGTTACAGGTCCTATACCACCATTCCACCTCTGCAGGTCAAAGTTCCAGAGTATCAGGCAGGGGTTGAAGTCCGTCATTCCGGGCCATCCTGAGTTGTCTTTATCACTGGTGGTATAAGTCGGATCGTTACCCTCAACGTAGACCAGCGTAATACCGGCATACGCGGGTGCGAAATCAACGGTGGCCGAGATATAGGCACTAAGTCCGTCCTTAGTCATATCTGTGCCATTGCCAGACACATCATACTTTTTCGTTTTACCTGTTAGGTAAAACCCTTCAGCCTCGAGATAGACAGGGCCAATCTGGGCCTTCACGTAGGGGTCAAATATCTCCCACAGTCTCCTGTAGCCCGTATCTGTCGCACCGGGAGCCACAACTCCGTCATTTCTGGCATCGACGAGGTGTTTATAGAGCAAACCGGCATTCCCCTTACCCCAGTCGTACATAAAGGCCAGGACGTACGCATCCTGCTGATTATCCACCTGGTAGCTGGAGACGCCTATGTTGCCGGCAGGACCGGTAGAGCTATAGTACTGAGTGGCTTCTGTCTTGTCATAGAGCGCTAAGAGTGTCCATGGACCGATAACGTAATCGTACCTGATCCTGGGGCCGTAGGTGTAGTCGCCGTAGTCACCGAATGTGGTACCGAACTGACCTTGCCGCTGGTAACCGACTCTCAAGAGACCACCCCAAAGATTAGCGCTCACATACGCCATGGTAAAATGGATATTTTCATCTTCGGCATTATTCGGTAAGTTATAGACGTTAGCGTAATTCCCGGGGGTAGCTGTACCACTCCTTGAAGCACCCCATATCTTATCCATAACGTCGGCACCGACCGTCAGCGACAGGCCTTCCTGGACCTTGATGTCTGTCTGCATCCTCAGTCTCTGCCATGTATTCATCAGGGACGCTCCGTTATCCACCAAGGCGCGGTTGTTCTCATAGTAACCCTGAATGACGTAAGACCCGCTGAACTTCACGTCCGCCGCACATACGGGCATAGCGAAGGCCGCGATCAGGGCAACTGATAGTAAAACTATCCAAAGCTTCTTCATTGTTTCCTCCTGTTTTTGTTTTTTAAATTGATCTTTCCGGGCATGTTCCTGAAAGACCATTCTCATTAAGAACCACTTTAAAAACTTCGGCCTCCAGAATTACCTAAAGGCCTTTAGATAGAACTCCTTTTTCACCTCCTTTCATTATTATTGATTATTGCGATTTACGGCGAAGACAAGTAACACCGTCAATATTCGTTGTCAAGCACTTTCGCCGCTGTTTTACAAATGAGCCCGACAAAACACAGCCCTCATCTTGCTTATTCACCCAGCAATAAGCGTACCAGCGGGGCGCATCAGGAATGCCGGAGGAAAACGAGCAACGACAAGATAGCGTAAATAAAAGAATAAATGCCCGATAATGATTGCCTGCAAAGAAAATACTTAAGACACCTATGAAAATCCGGAAAATCAGGTATGGATGTCGTTGCACGGCGGCAATGATTCCGAAGCCATGGAATAAGAGCCCGGCAAGATGTTGACAATATTATTAATTATCGGCTCATAGCTTTTTTCTCAGATTTTACACTGGCCAGTACGAAACAGTCGTAATGACAGAAGAAAGGCGTCTTGAAAGCCCTGATCCATGGGCAACATGTGTGGCCAAAAGAACACAATTAATGGCGGTAGCGGGATTTTTTACAACAGGGCTTGATGGTCTTTTACCATTTCCATGTCCATTCTGACGCTGCGCCCCTGGGTTGTCAGATAGTTGCCGATCATCAGGCCATTTGCACCGGCAAGCATGCACCACGACTGATAGTCTCTGAGGGTCACTTCTCTTCCACCGCAGATAAGGATATTCTTATCTGGATTCACAAATCTGAAAATGGCTATACACTTCAATGCCTCGAGAGGCTTGAGCAAGGGTCGATTTTCCATTCTGGTGCCGGGAATGGGATTGAGAAAATTTATGGGTATCCCATCTACATCCAGTGCCCGCAGAGTGAAGGCCAGTTCCACGCGCTGTTCCCATGTTTCTCCGAGTCCCAAGATGCCTCCTGAACAAACCTTCATCCCTGCCGCTTTGGCAAGCTTAACTGTGATAATATCCTCTTCGTAGTCATGTGTTGTACACACCTTATCGAAGAAAGTCCGGGCCGTTTCCAGATTATGATGGTAAACGGAAATCCCCCCCTCCTTGAGCCTGCGCGCCTTATCCTCAGTCAGCATCCCGGGGGAGGCGCAGACCGTGAGGTCCGTATCCTTCGCAATGGCAGCTGCACTGCGGCAGATGATATCCAGTTCCTCATCTGTCAGCGTATAGCCGCTTGTTACCATGGAATACCTTGTTGCCCCCCCGCTGTGCGACGCAATCGCTCTTTTCACAATCTCTTCTTCATCCAATAAAGGATACGTCATAATCTCCGTTTTATGATGTGCAGATTGGGCGCAGAAAGCGCAGTCTTCGGTACAAGAACCCGATTTGGCATTGACGATGGAACACAGAATGGTTTTTGTTGCCTTTCGCATCTTCTTAATCTTATGGGCGCAGAATAGCAAGTCCACGGTATCCTTTTCCGGAAGTTTCACAAGCTCACAGATATCTTCGTAGGAAACGGCATCACTGCCATCGCTTATAATCTTCTCAGTGAGCTCGATGATTTTCTTGTTGAACATATTCTTCTCCTTAATTCTACCGGATGTCCATTTATCCGAAGATGAGCCGCCGCTTGATTGTTGCAAGAGATTTTTTTCATATCAGGGAGCCGAATATAAGTCAACCGTATTTATATTTCGGGTTGACAATTATGCGGGGGGATGTTATGAGCCGCGCATGTCTACCAGGCAGCAATTACTCATCTATTTGAAAGAGGGTAAGGGGACCTGGGTCTCCGGCGAATTCCTTGCCCATAAAATGGCGGTTTCCCGGTCGGCTGTATGGAAACATATCGGCAGTTTAAAGGACGATGGTTATGTCATCGAATCGTCGCGAAAAAAAGGGTATCTGCTCCGTCAGACATCCGATTTGCTTCTCGCAAATGAGATCCGAGAAGGACTGAATACAAACGTTTTTGGTAAGGGCGACATTATTTATTTCAGGGAAACGGACTCAACCAATGCAAGGACCAAGTATCTGGCGGGCGACGGCGCTCCTGAGGGAACGCTTGTTGTCGCGGAAAAGCAAACAGCTGGGAGAGGGAGAAGGGGAAGAAGTTGGTTTTCTCCTCCCGGTGAAGGCATCTATACCTCTATCGTCCTGAGGCCGCCCATTCCTCCAAATGAAGCACCCAAGCTGACTTTATTGGCATCAGTGGCATTAGCTGAGGCGCTGCTTTCTCTTACATCATTGAAGGTCAACATCAAATGGCCTAACGACATTCTGATTAACGGCAGGAAGGCGGCAGGCATTCTCACAGAAATCAGCACGGAAATGGACAGAATCGATTACGTGGTTATCGGTGTCGGTGTAAATGTGAATACGCCTTGCAAAGGCCTTCCTCCCGATATCGCACACACGGCGACATCTGTTTTTATGGAAACGGGAAGGGTGTTCCCGAGGATCGTTCTCCTTCGTGCTTTTCTGGAGTGGCTCGAAATATATTACGAAACATTCAAGACGAAGGGCTTTGATCCCATATTGAATCGATGGAAACGCCTCGCTGACATGATCGGTCAACAGATCAGTGTTGACCTCATGGACAGCGTACGCGTGGGTAAGGTGCTGGATTTAGACAAAGACGGTTTTCTGATTCTCCAGGATCGTAGAGGGATGATCGAAAGGATAATTTCCGGGGACGTAAATCTGTTGAATCAGGAGTAGGGCTTCTTAAAGGTCCGATGTCATTTCGTCTGGAGAAACTGTGACATGATTGGCATGATGCTACAGAATAAAAGGAGCGAGGCTTAGATGTCATGACCGGCAAAGATAGAAAAGAATTGGAAATCGACGATAAGAAGTATATTTGGCATCCCTTTACCCAGATGCGCGGTTATGAGAAGGAATCGCAGATCACCATTGAGGAAGGGAATGGATGCCTGTTAAGAGACATGGAAGGCAACAGCTATATTGATGGCGTTTCTTCGCTGTGGACGAATGTTCATGGCCACAGGAAAAAGAGGCTTGACGACGCCCTTAAAGAGCAGCTTGACAAGATTGCCCACTCAACGCTGCTTGGACTTTCCAATATACCGGCAACCAGACTGGCAAAGAAATTAATCGCAATTGCACCAGCGGGATTGACGAAGGTATTTTATTCTGATAATGGCTCCACAGCCAATGAAATAGCTCTTAAGATGACCTTCCAGTACCATCAGCAATGCCCCTCGGGAAACCGTGGCAAGAAGAAATTCATTCGCCTGTCCAACGCCTACCATGGGGACACCATAGGCGCCGTGAGTGTAGGAGGGATTGATCTCTTCCATTCCATGTACAGGGATCTGCTCTTCCCGTCTTTCAAGGCGGAAGCACCCTACTGCTACCGCTGCGCTCTCGGAAAGTCCCATCCCGCCTGCGGGCTCGCATGTCTTACACACGTGGAGGACATCATGAAGGCTCATAACCATGAGATTGCCGCTCTCATGATAGAACCCCTGGTACAGGGAGCGGGCGGGATATTGGTGCAACCACCGGGATACTTGAAAACGGTAAGAGAGTTATGCACCCGCTACAATATTTTTATGATCGCTGACGAAGTGGCGGTCGGCTTCGGCAAGACGGGAAAGATGTTCGCCTGTGAACATGAAGATGTAGTGCCGGACATTATGGCCCTGGCAAAGGGAATAACGGGAGGGTATCTCCCGCTTGCAGCAACCCTCGTGGCGGAGGAAATCTATGAAGGATTCCTCGGGGAGTTCGAGGAGTTAAAAACATTCTTTCATGGACACACATTTACGGGAAACCCCCTGGCATGCGCGGTCGCCATCGCCAACCTTAAGGTCTTCGAAGAGGAGCGCACCCTTGATCATCTCCAGGGAAAAATTGCACACCTTGCAAAGAGGCTAAAACCATTTGCCATCCTTGATCACGTTGGTGATGTACGCCAGTGCGGCATCATGGTGGGGATAGAGCTCGTTTACAATCGCGCGACAAAGCAACCCTTTCCTCCGGAGAAGAGAACGGGTCATCGAGTCATTATGGAGGCCAGGAAGAGAGGCGTCATTATACGTCCTTTAGGTGACGTCATTGTCCTGATGCCGCCCTTAGGCATTTCTAAAAAGGAAATCGATCAGCTCTGTCAGGCTGTATACGATTCGATTCGGATAGTGACAGAAGAAAAGTGAGGCCTCAAAATGGCCGGTCATAAAAAAGTATCAGAGGAAAGCCCCGGGAATGGCTCTTGGGAAGGCGTCTTCTATTTTCATCCGGATGACGGCATTTACAAGGATCATTTCCCTGGTTACCCGGTTATCCCCGGAAGCCTGATTGTGCATGCATTTTTGCAAGCGGCGAGAGAAGCCTGCCTCTTGCCGGATTATCTTACAATAGAAAACTTCAGGTTCAGGGAATTCCTCTCACCAGGCCATCACGCATTTCGTATCGAACTGGAGGAGGACCGGCTGAAATGTCAGATTTATCGGGGAGAGAAGAAAATCGTTACGGGAGCCTTGAGAAGATGAGCCTCCATTTTTCGGGAAATCGTGCCCTCGTTCTGGGAGGCACCTGCGAGCTCGCTCTTACACTGGCTCAATCAATGATAGAATCTGACCTTTTTCCCATTCTTACTTACAGAGACGATAAGGGTCTAAAAGCAATCGGCGAGGTTCTGCGACCCTTTCAGGGAAGATATGCCACTTGCTTCCTGAATTTCGGTGATCGTGATTCGCTGGAATCAGTCTTTTCCCAAATCGGTGACGACCTCAATTTCCTGGTAGATTTTGCACAGGGAAATTATGAGAACCTTATCGCAGGTGCGGACGAGGACAGCGTTTACCGTTATTTCACGGAGAACATATCCTCTCGCGCCGAGATTCTAAAAAAGGTGGGAAGGGCCATGCTGAAGAAAAGAAAAGGGCGGCTCGTTTTTATTTCTTCTGCAGCCGCGGTAAGACCAAATCCCGGCCAGGGATTTTATGCGGCCGCCAAATTGGCGTCAGAGGCCCTCTATCGAAATATGGGATTGGAGTTAGGGGAACGCGGAGTTACCACGGTGATTCTCCGCCCCGGTTATATTAACGCTGGTCGGGGCAGAATCTATCTGCAAAAGCAGAATCGGAAAATTCTCGATGCGGTGCCGATAAAGAGGGCTATAACAGGCGAAGAAATTGCCCAGACCGTTCTCTTCCTTCTTTCCGAAGGTGCCGCCGGCATCAACGCAGTGGAGATTACCATGGACGGCGGTCACACATCCGGAAAATGAGAAGCCACCTGAACTCTCCAGCGAAATGGAAGAGAGGTTTTGAGTCGCAGATCCGAAATGGGAGGACGCATGGACGTTTTTACTGAATTAAAGAAAATAATAGAGGAGCTCATGGACATTAAGGACAGGAATATTACGCCGGAGACTCTTCTTATCCAGGATTTGGGCGCTGAATCTATCGACCTTCTGGAACTCGCCGTAACCATAAACAGCCGGTTTAAGATCGCCGTGAGGGATGATGAGATATTCCTGACCAGATTCAGACTCTATTCTGCAGAAGCGAAGCAACAGGGGGAGGACACCATGCATTATATTGCCGGAAAATATCCTTTTCTCGCCAAAGACAGGATTGCGGAAATAATGGCGCATGTCAAAGAAGGTCCTCAATTGAAAATCAAAGACCTCATCAGTTACGTAACTTACCGGTCACAGTGGGTTTAACACCATGGACATAACGCCTCTGGATAAACTGCTCAATGAGAGGAGAAGCATCAGGAAGTACAAATCCGAATGCCCTCCCGACGAATGGATAAGAAAGATGATCCTGGCAGCCATGAAGGCGCCTTCTCCTTCAAACAGCCAGCCCGTGCGGTTCATCCGCATTCTTACCCCTGAGTTGAAGGATCGTCTACTTCGGGGCATGCGCGAAGGTGAAAGGCGCTTGTTGGAGGCTGTTAAGAATGCCAGTAGTTCGAAGAGGTTGAAAAACTGGGTCAACGCCTACAGCAGGTTTTCGGAGTTCATGTTTGATGCCCCAGTACTCTTTGCCGTTGGTACCACGATGACATTTCTCAATCTCGCGAAAAGGCTGTCCCAAGCCGGCGCGATGGAACAGGGGCATAAGAAACACAGGGACATTGATATCGCCGTAGGTCTGGCTCTTCACGGATATCTTCTGAAGGGGGAGGAGCTTGGCCTCGGTTCTTGTATACTCACGGCCCCTCTGATCTTTATTCGGGAACCCGAGGGAATTCTCGGCTTGAAAGGGATGGAGATCAAATGTTTTGTTGCGACAGGGTATCCCGATGAAGAGCCAGCTTATATTAAGCGAAAAGATATCTCAGAAATCTACAGGGAAATCTAAATGAAGCGAAGAGTGGTCATTACCGCTATGAATATTCTCTCGTCTCTTGGTCATGACCACGGGGAGATTGTGCGGAGTTTCAAAGAGAGAAAAGTGAATTTCGAAAGGCCTGCCTTCGATGACGAAGTCGTTACCTCATCCGTTAGGGAGTTCAGCATTCGGGACTATACAGGACCTTTTAAGGAAGGCCGTTATCTTAACCGTGGTTCACAGTTTGCAGTTGCCTCCGCCATCGCAGCAATAAAGAATTCAGGCTGCAAGAAAGATGATCTGGTGGAAGCAGGCCTCTTCGTCGGCGCCGGTCCGAACCTGAATATCGGCGGCGAGTTCCCGGATGTAAGAGGAGGCGAGATTGACCGGGAAGACCTTCAGGCCTTGTGGATACTAAGATTTCTGCCCAACACCGCCGCATCTGTTATCGCGAAGCTTTCAGGGATCCACGGAGAGAACCTTACGGTATGCACTGCCTGTTCAGCTTCCTTGCAGGCAATCGGAGAGGCATTTCGCAAAATAAAAACCGGTTATCTTGATCGTGCCCTTGCCGGAGGCGGTGATTCTCGCCTCAGTCCGGGAGGGATTCTGGCCTACAAGAAGGCAAGCGCCCTCTATAAAGGCGATAGCGAACCCGATAAAGCAAGCAGGCCCTTTGATTGCAGCCGGAAAGGTTTTGTCCCCGGAGAAGGAGGGGCATTTTTTCTTCTCGAGGAATTTGAGAAGGCGAAAAAACGTGGGGCGCAGATATACGGTGAGATCTGTGGTTACGGAAGTTCCATGGACGCTTCCACCATGACAGCCCCGGAAAGCACCGGGAAATGGAGGAGACTGGCCGTGCTTTCCGCTTTACAGGAAGCGGAGATGTCGCCCTCTCAGATAGATGTAATCTCCACACACGGAACAGGAACCCTCCTCAACGATGAGGGAGAAGCCAACCTCATAGACAATATATACATTGGCTGCCAGCCCCAAGTGATTGCACTGAAGTCCTGGATAGGCCACGCGGCTTCCGCTTGCGGTGCTATGGAGCTTGCCATCTCGCTAATCTGTATGCAGGAGAATTATGTCCCGGAGATCAGAAACCTGAGGGACCCCTGCTCAGAGAAAATCGATTTTGTCCGTAACGGAGGAACTTCTGCATTTGAAACGTGCGTCGTTGAAAATTTCGGGTTTGGAGGACAGAATAGCGCCCTCGTAGTGAGACAGCAGTAAGAGTTTTAATGACCCTGCAACACGTGCCGCGGAGAAGATTATCTTTTATGGAAGCAAATAGTATGGATGCGAATATTGTCATCGACACAGGACTCACGGGCTTCATAATGCTCGACAGGATTCTGGAAGTAAATGCCGACCGCATTGTTGGCATGAGAACATTTACCGGCGCATCGGCCGATTTGCCTCTCGAGTCCTTTGCCCAAATTGGCGCGTTCCATATCCGCTACCTTACCGGGTTCTCCAGGCATGTCTTTCTTATAAAGATCGCGAGTTGCTCCATCCCTCTAAGGATACCCCTGGAAGGGGAATACGTATTAACCGGAACCCTGCTCAGCCGGACCGACTCATCCTTTCGCTCTTCTGTGAAGGCGGAAAGAGACAAAGAAACAACTGCGGAGGCGGAGCTTCTGTACGCCGCAGTTGATTACGATCATAATTTTCAGAAGGATATTTTACATGACCATTACACAAAGGCATTTTCATGTTTGCAGAGAGATATAAAAACCGCCTGATGCTGCAGCAGCAGACGGGCCTGTACCGTGAACCGCCGGAAGTGAAAACCAGAGACGGGAAATACCTCAGCATAGAGGGAAGAAGAGTTCTGAATTTCGCCTCCAATGACTACCTGGGCCTCGGCGTTTCTGATGAACTGCAACAACGGGCGGCGCGAAATTTCGGGAAGTATGGAACATCATCTTCATCATCGCGCCTGGTGTCAGGAAATTATTCTACAATAAACAATGCGGAGAAAGAATATGCATCATATTTCGGTTATGGCGATGCCATATTCTTCCCGAGTGGTTACCAGGCAAACTTGGGCATTCTTTCCACCCTTCTGGAACGGGGGGACACCGTCATTTTTGACAAGCACATCCATGCAAGCTCCGTGAAGGGAATGATGATGAGTGGGGCAAATTTTCTCGGGTACAACCATAACTCCATGCCCCACCTTGAGAAGAGACTGGAAATATGCACGGGCGAGCAGATTGCCGTACTGACTGAGTCTCTTTTCAGTATGGACGGGGATCTTCTGGACGTAGCTGGTCTCGGCAAATTAAAGGAGCGTTGCCGTTTCCTGACGATCGCCGACGAGGCCCACGCCTTTGGCGCTATAGGTTCCGGAGGACGCGGCATTGCGGGCTTCGTTGCAGATATTGCTGTTGGAACCTTTGGAAAGGCTTTTGGCTTTTTTGGCGCCTTCGTTCTTCTTCCCGCGGGATTCAAAGAATATCTCTTTAACTTTTGCTCTCCTCTCATTTACACCACAACGCTTCCCGAGGCCCATGCCGCCACCGCGATAGACATTCTGGAGATCATCGAGCGTAGCGAAGACAAGCGGAAGCGCCTGAGAGACGCCAGTCAATCTCTGAAGAAAGGCTTGCTTCTCGAGGGATTTCGGGTGACCGGTGACGCCCACATCCTGGCTTTGGAGATCGGTGATGAGGCCAAGGCCGCAAACATGGCCCGGATGCTTCTCCGAAGAAACATATTTGTCCTTCCGGCCCGCTATCCTACAGTGCCTCTGCACCACTCCATACTGAGAATAGGCGTCACGGCACTTCACGAAGAGGAGGATATCACATCATTCATTCAGCATGTGAAGGAAGCAAGTGGAGAGCTCAAATAGGAAGATTGAAAGATTATTTGTTGTAGGAACCGATACGGGGGTGGGAAAGACTGTGCTCGCTCTTCTCCTAATGCAATTCTTTTTTGCTAAGGGATATAGCCCTTTCTATCTCAAGCCTGTGCAGACAGGATGCGAGGATGCAAACGATGCTGACAGTGACGCAAAATTCATTTACAACAACGTCCGGCCTCTGACAGGTAAGCAGCCGGCTGAATCCGTGATCTACTGCTTTAAGAATCCGAAGGCGCCTCTGTATGCCGCGAGCGATGAGGGAGAATCAATAGACCTATCGAAGATAGAGAGAGTCGTATCTCAGAAGGCAGAGGCCCACTCCCCCGTAATTCTCGAAGGTGCAGGTGGTGTTCTGGTCCCCATAGTAGGCATGAAACTAATGGCTGACATTATAAGCTTAGTAAATGGAACTCCCGTCATAGCCGCGAGGGCGGGATTAGGGACAATTAACCATACTCTTCTTACGATTGAAGCCCTAAAGAAAAGAAGGCTTAAGCCTATCGGAATCATCTTTATTGATGCCGGAGAAAAGGAGACACCGGCCGAAATGATTAGAGAAAATAGATGCGCCATTGAAGAGATTTCGGGCATAAGAGTGGCCGGGGTTATCGGCAGAATTCATGATTTTTCGCGGCCGCCGCACGATTGCTACAAACCGTTGATAAGGATGTTTGGTTGATTACAATTGGTCCCGAATATCTGCTGCACATTTTTCATTTACAAAAATATTTCTTGACATCAGCCAATTAATGATGTAGCCGACATGGCGCAGGTATGACCAATAGTCATATAATGACTCCTGTTCAACATTTGAATCGGTTCCCTATCATCTCCTAATCATTATTCTTCAAGTGCGGAAACGTTTCTTGTCTGAGAACTTATTTTGTGGTAGGAACAAGAGCATTTTTTGCATACTGCAAATATTTAAATAATCTTAATATTATTTATTAATCTTTTAATATTGATATTTATCAGTTATATGGTGTAGGATTCGCAACTCAAGCCAAAGCCTGACCACCATCATTTCCGCCTTGGGAGAGGTTCAGAACCGCAAAGAAAAAGGCGGATTCCAGTTTACACAGGGGCCGTGCC
The DNA here is from genome assembly GCA_003142635.1 of Syntrophaceae bacterium. Taxonomy (GTDB): domain Bacteria; phylum Desulfobacterota; class Syntrophia; order Syntrophales; family UBA2185; genus Fen-1135. The sequence continues at coordinate 14,077 of PLMX01000203.1, forward strand.
GAATATAGAGAAGCTATAATGCAAATATGAATGATATAGAAAAGGGAGGTTATTCACAGACATGGGAGATAAAGAAAAGCTTGAATTGAAGGAAGTTTATCCTGTTCCCGATTGGGTGCGCAAACAGGCGTACATTAAGAGCAGGGCCGAGTACGAGAAACTGTGGAAGCGTTCCGTGGAGGATGCTGACGCTTTCTGGGCGGAGATCGCAACCGAGTATGTGGACTGGTTCAAGAAATGGGACAAGAAAGTAGAAGACTATAATTTTGACGTGCAGAAGGGCCCCATTTATGTGAAGTATTTTGAGGGCGGTAAGCTCAATGTCTCATACAACTGCTTGGACAGGCAGCTCAAGACTCGCGGTAACAAGATCGCCATCCAGTGGGAAGGCAATGAACCCACTGAGGACAAATCCTACACCTACAAGGAGCTTTATACGGAAGTTTGCAAGTTTGCCAATGCCCTGAAGTCGCTGGGTGTGAAGAAAGGTGACCGGGTATGCTTTTTTCTTCCCATGATCCCTGAGCTTGCCATCGGGATGCTGGCGTGTTCCAGGATTGGCGCTATCCACAACATAGTGTTCGGAGGATTCAGCGCCGAGTCCTTACGTGACAGGGTTCAGGACAGCGAAGCCAAGATATTGGTAACCTGCGACGGGACATTCCGTGGCGCCAAGGCAATTCCCCAGAAGGCCGGTGCGGACGAGGCATTGAAGACATGTCCTTCCGTCGAGAAGTTAATCGTGGTTAAGAGGGTGGGCGACAAGATCAAGTGTGACATGAAGGCCGGCAGGGACCTCTGGTGGCACGAAGCGATGGCAAAGGCAAGCGATAAGTGTGAACCGGAGTGGATGGATGCGGAAGATCCTCTTTTTATCCTGTATACGTCAGGTTCCACAGGAAAACCAAAAGGCGTCATGCACACAACAGGAGGCTATTTGGTGTATGTGGCCTATACACACAAGATGATTTTCGACTATCATGAGAATGACATTTTCTGGTGCACAGCCGACATCGGCTGGGTGACCGGGCATAGTTACATTGTGTACGGTCCTCTTTGCAACGGCGCTACGACCGTGATGTTTGAGGGTGTACCCAACTATCCGGATGTGAGCCGTTTCTGGAAGGTCTGTGAAAAGTATAAAGTGACGATTTTTTACACTGCCCCTACAGCCATCCGTGCCATTGCAAAGGAGGGAACGGATTGGGTTAAGAAGGCGAACATATCATCGCTGCGGCTCTTAGGAACGGTGGGCGAGCCGATTAACCCCGAGGCGTGGCACTGGTATCATCACAATATCGGGCGTGACGAGCTTCCCATTGTGGATACATGGTGGCAGACTGAGACGGGGGGCATTCTCATCACGCCTCTACCGGGCGCTATCGATCTCAAACCCGGCAAGGCCACTGTCCCCTTTATGGGCGTGGATCCAGCCATTATTGATGAAAGCGGTGCCGAGATCAAGACAACGGTTGCAAGCGGGCCCCTCTGCATAAAGAAACCCTGGCCGGGAATCATGAGAAGGGTATACGGGGATCCGATAAGGTTCCAGGAGACCTACTTCATACAGCGCCCCGGATTCTATTACACCGGTGATGGAGCTACTAGAGACGAAGACGGCTATTATCAGCTCATGGGGCGGATCGACGACGTCATCAATGTTTCCGGGCACAGACTGGGGACGGCGGAAATTGAAAGCGCCCTCGTCGCTCATGAAAAGGTGGCCGAGGCCGCCGTTGTAGGCTATCCCCATGATATCAAGGGCCAGTCCATATACGCATATGTAACCCTCAAGACCGGCGTGCAGAAATCCGACGACTTGAGAAAAGAACTCGTAGCGCACGTCAGAAAGCTCATCGGGCCAACTGCTACACCGGAGAAGATCCAATGGGCCGATGGTCTGCCGAAGACGAGAAGCGGCAAGATCATGAGAAGGATACTGAGGAAAGTGGCTGCAAATGAAATCAGTGATCTGGGAGATACCACTACCCTGGCAGATCCTTCGGTTGTTGACGATATCGTGAAAAACAGGGTGCTCTAAGAGAAAGGAGGCAAATGTGAATATCGTAGCATGTGTGAAGCAGGTTCCGGACACAGAAGCAGCTATCAAGGTGAAGCCTGATGGATCAGGGATTGACGAAGCTGGTATTAAATGGGTGATGAATCCCTATGACGAGTTTGGAGTCGAAGAAGCCCTGAAACTCAAGGAAAAGTTCGGTGGAGACGTCACCATCGTTTCCGTCGGTCCAGCGAGGGCATTGGAGACCATCAGAACAGCCCTGGCCATGGGAGCTGATAAGGGAATACATATAAATGATCCGGCCCTTGAAGGCGCTGATGCCTATAACATAGCCGCGGCTCTGGCAGCGGCAATCAAAGGGATTCCACACGACATTATCTTTTGCGGACAGCGCGCCATCGACGATGACGCCGGTCAGGTGGGTTCCGTCCTTGCAGAATTCCTGGGCATCCCTCAGGTGACCTTCGTTACTAAGCTCGACGTCGAAGGTGCGTCCATAAAGGTCATAAGACCGATTGAAGGGGCTCAGCTTCTGATTGAAAGTTCACTGCCATGTGTCGTCACCGCACAGAAAGGGCTGAATGAGCCCCGCTATGCATCGCTCCCGGGAATAATGAAGGCAAAGAAAAAACCTGTCGATGTTAAGAATGCTGCAGAGCTGGGAGTAACTGTCGCCCCGAAAGCAAAGATCGCCAAGACCTTACCGCCGCCTGCCAGACCCCCTGGAAAGATTATCTGCGGTGAGGAGCCAGCGGAAAAGGCCAGAGAACTGGCGAAACTGCTCAGGGAAGAGGCGAAGGTTATTTAAGGCTTGTGTTACTGAGCTTTCTTGATGATCTCTATATATGGAGGAAAGTAAAATGGCAAAAGGTGTATGGATCGTTGCGGAGCAGAGATATGGAGCATACCGCAAGATAAGTTTTGAACTTGTCAGTGCAGCCAGAAAACTTGCCGATCAACTCGGGGAAGAGGTGGGTGCCATCCTGCTTGGTTCCGGGATTGAAGGAATTGCCGGTGAGTTAGGAAAATACGGCGCAGATAAAGTATATGTGGCGGATAACGCCCTTTTTGAACCTTATACGACAGACGCACATGCTGCGGCAATTGCGAAACTGGTTAAGGAACAGGATCCTTCTATTCTGCTTCTCGGCGCTTCCGCTCAGGGTAAGGATCTATCTTCCCGCCTTGTCGGCAAGCTGGCAACCGGAATGGCAACGGATTGCGTTGACTTAAAGATAGCCGATGGTAAATTGATTTCTATAAGACCTATGTACGCTGGGAAATGCAACGGCGAAATAGTTGTATCTGCTTTTCCCCAGATGGCGTCGCTCCGGCCGAACGTATTTCCCGCCGTTGAAAATCCCAAAACGGCGGAAATTGTCAAATTCGACCCCGGTCTGGATCCGGGTCAGTTGAAGACAAAGGTGCTTGAGGTACAGAAGGATACATCCGGAAAGGTTGACCTGACAGAGGCCAATGTAATCGTATCCGGCGGACGCGGCATGAAGGGTCCTGAGGGTTATGGAATACTGGAAGAGTTAGCGGACGCTTTAGGAGCCACAGTCGGGGCATCGAGGGCGGCAGTAGATGCCGGCTGGAGGCCGCAGAAAGACCAAGTTGGCCAGACCGGAAAGGTCGTCTCTCCCAATCTTTACATAGCCTGCGGTATATCCGGCGCAATTCAGCATCTTGCCGGTATGGGTTCTTCCAAGTATATTGTGGCCATCAACAAAGACCCGGACGCCCCCATTTTCGCAAGGGCTGATTACGGCATTGTGGACGACCTCTTCAAAGTTGTCCCGGAACTGACAAAGGAAGTAAAAAAACTTCTGGCGTAAGGAAACAAACCTGGGGGTGGATGTAGCACCCCCATTTTTTTGTAGCGAGGAGACTTATGGAACTGTCAAAGTTTTCAGTCGGCAATGAAGGACGCGAGGTTTTCTGGAATGCTGAGAATTTTGAAGGACTTCTTTTTGCCTTTACTGCCGTAGCCATGGCCATTTTTGCGTACGGCATTTACAGGAGATGGCAGATGTGGACAGCCATCGGCAAACCGGAAGTCAGGAATGATCAGATCAAGGAGCGAATTAAGCTGCTTCTGAAAAATGGTCTGTTTCAAATAAAAACATTCAGAGACATCTATCCCGGCATCATGCATGGATTGATACTTTTCGGATTCATCGGACTGCTGTTCGGCGCTGCCTTTGATGCAACAGAATTTCATGTGGGCGAGCCGTATGGTTTCCCATTCTTGATAGGGAAATTCTATCTTATCTTCTCCTTCCTCATGGAAGTGTTCGGATTGTTCGTTCTTGCCGGAGTCTTTATGGCTCTGGACAGGAGATACATTACCAAGCCCGAGCGCCTCGGCTATAAGGGCGAGCCGGATAATACGCCCGATGATGCAATCGTGCTTCTGCTTCTGGGAGGCATCATCCTTACGGGATTTGTCATCGAGGCACTGAGAATCCACGTCACCAATCCACCGTGGGAAGTATGGTCGTTCGCCGGCTATACCCTGGCAAAGGCATTCGCGGGAGTGGATAACAACACTGCGAGAATTCTTCACAAGGTAATGTGGTGGACTCATACCTTTATGGCTTTAGGCTTCATCGCCTATATCCCCTACTCACGACTGGTGCATATGATCACCACCCCTGCCAATCACTTCATGGCGTCGTTGAAGCCCGTGGGTAACATTGAACCGATACGGGATTTTGAAACGGCAGAATCTTTCGGTGCGGGGCAACTTGAAGATTTCACTTGGAAGCAAGTGTTCGATTCCGATGCCTGCACGCGGTGCGGACGATGCCAGGACGGCTGCCCGGCTTATCTGTCAGGGAAAGCCCTGTCTCCAAAGAAGGTAGTGCAGGATTTGAAAACCTACTGGCTTGAAAGAGCTCCCATGATAGCAGCGGCAAAGAAGGCCGCTGGCAAAGCTGCGGAAGGCACGGCACCGGAAATGCCGGCAGCGACAAAGGCTATGGTAGGTGAGGTTATCGATCTTCACGAATTGTGGGCCTGCACAAACTGCATGTATTGTATGGAGCACTGCTCATCGTCCATTGAACATGTTCCCAAGATCGTCAACATGAGGCAGTACAAGGTCTTAACAGAAGCTGATTTTGCCCCCGAACTCCAGCTAACGTACAGAAACATGGAGAACAACTCCAACCCCTGGGGCGTGGGTTCCCATCTCAGGGCCGACTGGGCAAAGGAATTGGGTGTCAAGACCTTGGCTGAGGATCCGAATGTGGAGTATCTGTTCTATGTCGGGTGCTCCGGATCCTTCGACGAAAGAGGAAAGAAGGTATCTATGGCCTTTGCGAAGATCCTCCAGACAGCCGGCGTCAGTTTCGGCATTCTCGGTACTGAAGAGGGGTGCTGCGGTGACTCAGCCATGAGGGGAGGGAATGAATATCTCTCTCAGACTCTGATGCAGACGAATATTGAGGTCATGAATGGCTATGGCGTCAAGAAAATAATCTGCACATGTCCTCACGGGTATAATACCTTGAAAAAGGATTATCCCCACTTCGGCGGCAACTATGAGGTATATCATCACACGGAGATCATCGCTAACCTCATTGCTGCTGGAAAGATATCCTTGAAAAAACCAGTAGACGGCATGTTCACTTATCATGACTCCTGCTTCCTCGGCAGATACAACAATATCTACGATCAGCCGAGAAAGATTCTCGCTGCCATTCCCGGCATGAAACTGGCGGAGATGGATCGTAAACTCGACAAGAGTTTCTGTTGCGGCGCCGGCGGGGCGAGAATGTGGATGGAGGAACATGACGGTGAACGAATCAATAATATGAGAACCGACCAGGCTATTGCTGTAAATGCAACGAACATTGCCGTCGCATGTCCGTTCTGCCTGACGATGCTGACCGATGGAATCAAGGCAAGAGAAAAGGAAGAAAAGATGGCTTCCCTTGACATTGCCGAAGTCGTATGGAGGGCTATGGGCCTGGAAGAGGAGAAACCATCGGCAGATGTGTGTGCACCGACTGAATAAACCGTCTAAGAAAAGATTGTAGCTTTTTTTGAAAGCCCCATTGCTGATGCATGGGGCTTTTTTATTACCATGTCATTGGAGTTGTATTTGAATAGCATTTGATGTAAAATCAGTGCCGTCTGTAATGCAACATTTGAAATCTTCACAGTACACGTAGGAGAATGTTCGATCCTTAAGGCCTTGCGCCATTGGGCATTCACTCGCTTCCTTATTCGAATACATGACCTAATCAAGAAACGCTTAACAAGAAAAGGAGGGCATGCATATGGCTGAAAAGATCAGGTACCAAGACAAACCATGGTTAAAGTTCTATGAAAAAGGAGTGCCGGATACAATCAGTTACGAAGAGATATGCATGCCGGATATCCTGGATAGGACGGCGAAAGAGTTTGCCGATAAGACAGCACTTACATTTCAGGGGTACAAACTGACCTATCGTCAGTTCAAAGAAATGGTGGATAGATTTGCAACGTGCCTTACCGATTTCGGCATCAAACGAGGAGATGCCGTGGCGATCCTTCTGCCCAACTTGATACCCTGTGTCGTAGCATATTTTTCCATATTGAAGGTAGGTGCAATCGCGGTGATGAATAACCCCCTCTACACTGACCGTGAGCTCGAACATCAATTCAATGACTCCGGTTCCAAAGCCTTAATCACCCTCGATCTCTTGGCGAATCGAATGATCGACCTCCGGCCAAAAACAAAAATCAAGCAGATTGTCTACACCTCCATAGGCGATTATCTGCCCTTTCCAAAGAACCTCCTTTTCCCTCTGATTGCGAAAAAGAAAAAGCTTGCCGCAGATGTCAAAGAGGCGCCGGATGTATTTAAGTGGAAAGATTGTATTGCCAAGTATCCGCAGACACCGCCAGCTGTTCAATTAGGTTTCGAGGATGTGGCCATGTACCAATACACGGGAGGCACGACAGGGGTATCGAAGGGCGTAATGCTCACCCATGCCAACCTGAGCAAGCAGGTCCAGCAGTTAGAGGCGTGGTTTCCCCAATTTGAGAAGGGAATGCAAATAGTCCTGGGGGCGCTGCCTTATTTCCACGTATTTGGCCTTTCGACAGCAATGAATTTTGGTGTCCTGACAGGTGCAAATCAGGTATTGGTCCCGAGGCCCCAGCCCGAGCCTCTTCTGGAGGCCATAGGAAAATTCAAGCCCACATTCGCAGCACTCGTGCCTACTATGTACATCGGAATGCTCAATCACCCTGACCTGAAAAAAACAGACATGAGCTGCATCAGAGGCGCCTTTTCCGGAAGCGCTCCTCTCCCCGTAGAAGTCATCCATGAATTTGAGAGAATAACAGGGGCCGTGATTGTTGAGGGATTCGGCTTGACAGAAACGACACCGGTTACCCATATCAATCCCTTCGGGGGTGTCCGTAAGGTCGGCAGCATCGGTGTGCCCATCTCAGATACTGAGTGCCGTATTGTCAGCCTTGACGATGGTGTGACAGATATGCCGATAGGGGAGCCGGGAGAGCTGATCATCAAGGGACCGCAAGTCATGAAGGGCTACAAAGACATGCCGGACGAGACCGCAAACACACTTCGTAACAGCTGGTGTTATACAGGAGACATCGCCACAATCGATCAGGATGGATATTTCTATATTGTGGATCGAAAGAAGGATATGATCATATCCGGCGGTTTCAATATCTATCCAAGGGATATTGACGAGGTATTATACGAGCATCCCAAGGTGCAGGAGGCATGTACTATCGGAATCCCCGATCCCAAGAGGGGGGAAAACGTCAAGGTATTCGTAGTCCTCAAGCAAGGAGCAACGGTGACCCAGGAAGAACTTCTGGAATATTGTGCAACAAAGCTGGCGAAATACAAACTCCCCGCGGAGATAGAGTTCCGCAAAGAGCTGCCGAAAACGAATGTGGGAAAGATCCTGCGCAAGCAGCTGAGGGCCGAGGAGTTGGAGAAAAGGAAGATTAAATAGCCGCAACAAAGAAAATCCCCCCTGCCCTTCCCTTGATCAACGGGAGGATGGGGGGATTTTCTTTCGGCTGAACTTCTTGCAGAGCATTTCCTTTAATTCTATGCCCCAAACTTCTCAAGTCTTCCGGCATGGGCCAGAGCGAGCCCCATCAGATGGACCGTCGGCATCCTCCCCAAACCACCTGAGATACAATCCCTTTCGCCAAACAGCTTAACCCGATCCGGTCTCGCGGTTGCCGAACAAAGGAGTACCGGCAACGGATGCCAGCTATGGGAGGCAAGGGCAGCCGGTGTGGAATGGTCACCTGTAATAACCAAAACGTCAGGCTTGAGATCCGTAACCATGGGAACGAGGGAGTCCACCTCTTCGATAACCTTAACCTTGGCATCGAAATTGCCGTCTTCGCCCCGCGAATCTGTTGCCTTCACATGAACGAAGAAGAAGTCATACTTTCCGTAGTTCTCGCGGAGGGCCATGATTTCTCCTTTAAGCGAATCCGGCTGAGGACCAATAACCATGCCCAGAAGCCGTGCAATGCCGCGGTACATAGGATAGGTGGCAATGGCCAGGGCATTGAGACCGAACCGTTCGCTTAAGTACGGATACCTTCTGAACGTGGAATAGCCGCGTAGGAGAAGCATATTCGCTTTCTTTTCATCGGACAGCACTTCCTTCGCCTTATCGATAAGCTTCTGAAGAATACCGGATGTTTCTTCCGCTTCCGGGATGAGGGCTTTAGGCGGTAAAGCCGGAATCCCCGTCTTCTGCGGGTCCGTCTCTTGAATCTCCTCCCGAAGGCGATCCCTTCTCAGGACTAAGAGGGCGCGGTGTTCTCGGACGGGTTCAAAGATAACTTCGACATCCGATATTTTCCGGATTTTGTCCTGCAGCTTTCCACAGATTCTTTTATTAGTCTCATTGTCGATCCGGCCGGCACGGCGATCGATGACGACACCATTCTTATCAATCGTAGCAAAGTTGATCCTGATGAGGAGATCCCGCGCGGTCATAGGGAAGTCAATACCGGCGGCCTCCAGTATCCCCCGGCCGATGTTGTTCTTGATGGGATCATATCCAAAGAGGGCAAAGTGGGCCGGTCCGCTGCCCGGTGTGACCCCATATCCCACAGGGTCCAGAAGCCCGCAGACGGCTTTTGCGGCGAGGGCATCCATGTTGGGTGTCTTCGCCGCCTCCAATTCCGTTTGATCTCCCTGTCCCATGGGCAGGCCGCCAAGCCCGTCCATGATGAGAAAAATAATCTTCGTGCTATTTTTTACAACAAGTCTGTCAATGAATTCTGGATCCATAAGCGCCCTATACTCTCTCGAGAACTATGGCCATACCTTGACCGCCACCAATACACAATGTAGCCAGGCCGAGATTCAAATTTTTCTTCTTCATCTGCATGGCAAGGGTGTAAGTAATCCTGGCGCCCGTACAACCAATGGGATGGCCAATGGAAATGCCGCTGCCGTTGATATTGCACTTGTCCATATCAATCTTCAGCTCTCTGATGCAGGCCAAGGCCTGGACCGCGAAGGCTTCATTGAGTTCAATCACATCGATATCTTTCATGGTCAAGCCGAGTTTTTTGAAAACCTTCCGTGTCGCCGGGATGGGGCCCAGTCCCATGTAAGCCGGATCAACACCGCCTGCCGCAAATCCCTTGATCTTGGCCAGTGGTTTCAGGCCGAGCTCTTTCGCCTTATCCGCACTCATGACAACTACAGCAGCCGCACCATCGTTAACACCGGATGAGTTACCTGCCGTTACAGTTCCTCCGTCCCTCTTGAAAGCAGGTGCCAGTTTGGCCATCTTCTCCATTGAGGTATCCATGGGGCGTTCGTCCACTTTGAATATAATGGGATCGCCTTTTTTTTGAGGGATGACAACAGGAACAATCTCCTCGGCATATGTACCATTGGCTATGGCAGCCCTTGCCCTCTGATGACTCATCAGGGAAATTTCATCCTGTTCACGCCTGGTAATACCGTATTTTGCCGCGATGTTTTCCGCGGTAAATCCCATGTGGTAGCTGTTAAATATCTCATAAAGCCCGTCATACACCATGACATCTGTAATCTTGCCGAATGGCATACTCATACGGTATCCCCAGCGGGCATCCGGCAAGACGAACGGTGCATTACTCATGTTTTCCATGCCGCCCGCGACAATTGCGTCCGCGTCGCCGGAGTTGATTATCTGTGAAGCCAGGGTTATGGCCTTCATACCGGAAGCGCATACTTTATTGATGGTAAATGCATTGGTCTCTTCCGGCAGGCCCGCATATATGCTCGCCTGTCTGGCCGGATTCTGTCCGAGGGCCGCCTGTAGCACATTTCCCATAATGCATTCGTCAAAATAGACCGGTTTCAATGCACGGTCGTAATCATAGTATTTCTTGTTGATGTCCGTCATGTCAAACTCGCCGAAGACGTCGGGACGAGCAGCTTTAACAGAATCACTGATGACAGGACGTAACCCGGCTCTCTTGACAGCCTCTTTGATAACCAGCGAACCCAGGTCAACAGTCCTAACCCCATTGAGGGCGCACCCAAAACTACCAACAGCAGTTCTCGCACCACTCACAATCACAACTTCTCTCATACTTAAGAACCTCCTTACATTAAAATATCTTGAATTTTGTTTTCTGCTAAACGACAGATTATTTCTTGCTGATTCCTATGAAACATTCGGCATATCAATAGATTCAACAAATTCTATTGCCCGTGGCACCTTGTAGGATGATAGATAAATCCTGCAATGCCGCGTGAGGTCCCTTTCATTTACCGGTATATCCGGATTCTTTACAATCAACGCCTTAACAATTTCTCCTCTCATGAGATCGGGTTTTCCGATTACCATGGACTCCCGCACAGCCGGATGAAGTCCCAGAACCATCTCTACCTCCCTGGGATAAACGTTAAAGCCGCTGGTTATAATCATACGTTTCTTTCTTCCTGTGAGAAAGATATAGCCATCCTCGTCAATCTTAGCAAGGTCACTCGTGTAGAGCCAGCCGTTCCTGATGACCTGCGCCGTTGCTTCCTCATTCTTATAGTAACCTTTCATTACATTGACGCCCCTGATGACAAGTTCTCCGATTTCACCGCGAGGAACCTCGTTGCATTGACTGTCAACTGCCTTGGCTTCTACGCCGGGGATGACAGTGCCGATTGATCCCAGCTTGTGCACCTTGTCCCGCATGCCTACAGAACAGACGGGGGACGCCTCGGTAAGCCCATAACCTTCTCTTAATATACACTTAAACTTGTCTTCAAACATGGGGATGAACTCAGGCGGCATTGTCGATCCCCCGGTGATGCAGAAGTCTAAAGAGCTTACATCGTACTTATCGGTGTCGGGATACATGACCATACCCAAAAACAGCCTGGGGACGGCGGCAATATAGGTGACTTTATCTTTCTCTATAGAGCCGAGGATGGCTTCCATTGTGAACCGATCCATCAATACGATGCCTGCGCCAATCCGGATGGCACCCAACATATTAACGACGGCCCCGAACGCATGGAAGAGAGGAATGATGGCGAGGCTGCGATCCTTCCCGGTCGCATGATATAGATCTGAGACAAGGTTGGACTGCGTCCGAAGATTACCGTGGGTCAGGACTGCACCGAGAGGCCTGCCGGTGAGGCCGGCAGTATAGATCATCACAGCCGGATCGTCATTGGTAATATCCGGCATCTCAAGGGTAAAGGGCCCTTTCTCGATTATCTTTCTGAATTGAGAAGCGGTGTCAAGGCCGCTGGTGGTGATGATATGCTTGCAGAGAGGGATATCCTCTCCGATTTCCTCGTACCTTTTCGTCAGCGGCGTCTCGGTAATCAGGCATTTCGTATCGCTGTTTCCGAGGAGATGGCGAAGCTCATAGGACGTGGACAAAATATTTACTGTAACGGCAACAGCGCCAATCTTCTGAACAGCAAAATAGGATATCACGAATTCCGGGCAGTTGGGGAGCATGATGGCGACCTTATCCCCTTTTTGAATACCCAGGCTTCTCAATTCATTTCCCAGGGAGTTCACAGCATTGTGGAGGGCCTCATAGGTCAAGGATTTTCCGTCATAGACAGTGGCAGCATTATTTGGGTAACGATGCGCGCTTTCTTCAAGCATTCTTCCCAGACTCATAGCAATCAACACCTCGCGGCCATTTTGGCCTATTTAGCATATATCGGTACTTTTTATCAAGCAGAACTATAGTTATAGAGGGTCATTTCCCCTGTTAGCAACAAATAGAATTGTCCGGTTCTGTAGCAAATGAATTGTCCGCTTTTCTGTCTTGGGAGAGTTGGTGTCGGTAGAGCACGAAGCATCTCACATGATACAGAAGACGAGCGGCGGACTTACGCTGCCTTTTTCTTTTTTATTTCTTTCAGTTGTCCTTGTTTGTCATAATCAGCCAGCTTGCGCGGTCCATGGAAGATGGCAAGAGAACCGTCCACGTACCGATGGACCCGCACCCTGACCTTGACGTAATGGCACCGATACCTGTCGGCAGGGATTTGCAGTGTTTTCCCCTCAAAACTGACACAGTTGTCAGCAGTCACTGTCCGTTCATACTGTTCGCAGAGGATATCGTCGAGATTTGCGCCAACCCATTCTACAAACGCAGTCCCCTCCTCTGCAGCCGGCTGCATGAACTCGGCATTGAATGCCGGCAGATACACGTCGGACAGATATCGGTTGGCGGCATCCATTGTGATGATGCCCTGCAGGGCCAGCTCCCTGGGGAGCCTCTCCTGGTGCGTGCTGAAGTTCCGTTCGCTCCGGCCCCTTGCTTCCGGTGAATAGGCGGGGATCATCTCAATTCCCAGGTGCTTCATGGCCCTTCCAAACTGGGTAGGCTGCGTTCTGCTCACTCTGCCTCCTGTATCCGGAGTGAACCAGTAATGACTCCCCCGGTCCGTATAAAGAGAACTGAACAGACCATGATGAACAATGACTTCCCTGATCCCCTGAAAACTGCTGACCGTTCCCTCCCCGGCAACAAATAACATGGAATAATGCTCGCTGGTCGCGTCATCCATCGTCACGATCAGGTCCCACTTCCTGCCGGGAACCCACTCATGATTGCTCCCATCCTGATGCAGCATCATGCCGGGAATGGGGGCCCGTTCCCGGCGCTTGCGATGGGCACCACGTTTCCTGGCTCTGGAAACCAGCCCGGCCCTCTGAAGCGTATTCTTCACCCACGTGTAGCTGCGCTGTCCGCCATCACGCCGATACCATCCATAAAAATGCTTAACGTTCCAACCCCGGTGACGGCTCCTGTACAAATCTGAAACGGCCATCACCTCATCCACCGGGGCTCGCCGAAATGATGCCTGAGTCAAACGCCTGTCAGACAAACCCTCCACACCGCCATGCTCGTACCGATCAATGTAACGACGAAACGTCCGGTCGCACACACCTAAAATCCGCGCCGCTTCCTCCTGCGTCAACCGACTCTCACTCCATCCAAAATACACCTCTTCAAATCGCATCTTCCGGATCTCCTGTAACATCTCCGTCCGTCTCATCGGCCACCTCCAGCTGTGACCATATCAAACCGGACAGATTACGTGCTACAATACCGGACATATTACTTGCTTCTGACATTTGCTGATTTTTTAGTTGACAATATGTCTAAAATGACATATGTCGCTTTCGACCAGTAATGGCATGCATGATGTTCGTGCTGCACGAGTCCCCACGTTTGTTTATAAACACCATTTTTTCACTATGTCTTCTAAATCTCAAAAGTAACTATAAGCCTTTTGGGGGAAATACACACGATGTTGAAAGGAGGTAACATGAAAGGCTCCGATGATTACAGTAAAGCTGTAAGCAATCATTATAAACAACTGATGGAGTACTGTAAAATCAATCAGGAACGTTTGGACAGGGAGCTTCCGCCGCCACGGGAAGACTTAAACGAACTCCTGGCGGAACGCGGCGTGAGCAGGAGGGATTTCAT
>PLMX01000242.1 GCA_003142635.1 Syntrophaceae bacterium
GAATTCATAGGCCAGGCCACGAATGCAAACGATGCTGTCGAGGCCATACTAAGACTGAAACCTGATGTGGTGATATTAGATATTCGCCTCATTGGCAAGGATGGGATGAATGTTCTTGAACGTATCAAGAAAGAACAACCACCGCCTGTTGTCATTATGCTTACCAACTATCCCGATCCGCTGTATCGGAAGAAATGCAGAGAACTTGGTGCGGAATATTTTTTCGATAAGGTAACGGAAATTGAAAGCTTTATTAAAGTACTAAGAACACTGGCTCAGGATTCCCATCGAGATTAGAAAATATACTGTTCCATGTAGAAAATGTCCGGAAGGAATGAAGTGATATGAACCAGAAGTAACCGGCCAACGAGAGTGGTATACTTTTTGGATAACGAGAGAGTGAATTGATTTTCATAGTTCCATTTTCAAAAATCAGAGTGGTTGATCTCAAGCTTAAGTGCTTGCTTACGCATGGGCAATCAAGTGTCGTGGCAGGATTATGGTTCTTAATCACAGAGCTCGAGCTATTAATGCATTCAAATCGGTTCATTCCGGCTACCGTATGATAATTGCCGTCGTATTATTATTTATCGGGTCAGCAATTTTTAGTACTGCGAATGAATGGGGTTTCAATCTGAATAAACTTTACAGGGAAAAAATCAATACGCCCATTACGGATTCTCGCCCGGCGGGTGTTTATTCTGAAATAGTGAAATCCATGGCTATAAGATATGAAGTGGATCCGAATTTAATTACTACGATAATTGAAATTGAATCGAAGGGCAACTCAAGAGCCGTGAGTCCAAGAGGAGCAAAAGGGCTTATGCAGATCATGCCATTGATTTGTAAGGCATACAGTGTGACTGATCCATTTGACATGGAGCAGAATATCCGGGCGGGGACCGCACATCTGGCCAATCTGCTACAGCAGTTAAACGGTGATTTGGAGCAGGCTTTAGCAGCATACAACTGTGGCCTGGTGCGGGTGATTGAATATAAGGGAGTTCCCCCGTTTACGGAAACCCGGGACTATGTGCGGCGTGTTGTAAATCATTACAAGGGCATTCATTTTCGAACTTTTCCTATATAGAGAATCAAGATACCTTGACAGACAACGGTATAATTTCTGGTAAAGATACAGATAAAATTCATAGTCTTTGACATCAATTACAGATACCCGGCAGTAAGGATAGAAGAAATGTTTAAGGCGTATTTTTTGTAAGTTTGCCAAAGAGAGTCGTACACACCATAAAATATGGAAACTAATCTATGGATATAGTTCCATAGTGATGCCAAGAAGAAGTTATGAATAGTGACAACCATATTGAAATACAGAAAAGGACTCTGATTTATATTCCTATTATTCATGATCAAGCCGATATGGGCAATCTCAGAGAATCTGTACGGCAAGCGGCTCTCCGCAAGTTGGGGGAAAAAACTTGGAGGCGCAAGGTCAAATTAGTAGACCAAATCTGGACGGAATCTGAAATGATTATCGATAACCTGCGGCTCTCTTTTGACAAAGTTCGTCTTTATCAGGATGGGTTGCCTGTTTGCGGACGGGAGATAGATATTGTAACCGACCTTGCAAAAGCAGGGAGCAGGAATCACCGGCTCCTTCTCCGTTTAATGGAGAAAGGTGCGACAGTTATGGGAACGGAATCAGCGGAACTTCTTGTGGAAGAGTACCAGTTGTTTAGATCAATACTGAATGCAAGAGACTTAAAAAAGACACCTAAAATTGATGAATGCCGGAAGGCCTTAAGCGAATCATTACTTGAAAGGCGTGATCGGTATGTTGCTGATCGTATTAACACCACTCTTCGTGAAGGCGAAACGGGGATTCTCTTTCTGGGTCTGCTTCACAATCTGGAGAAAAGATTTGACAAGGACATCAAATTAATCTTTCCGATGAAGTGGCCCGTGGATAAAGGAGGCCGACGGGATGAAGAAAAATGGCAGCCGAATTTTGATTGTCGATGATGAGGAAGACATCCGCGTGATGCTCTCCCGTCTTATGGAAAAGGAAGGGTTTAGAGCTCTTTCAGCTCCTGATGGGAATACGGCTCTGAAGATGATTCGTCATGAAACACCCGACGCGCTGGTATTGGACGTAAGGATGCCGGACATTGACGGAATGGAAGTTCTGAGGAAGATTAAAAAGATCGGAGCGGATTGTCCTGTTGTCATGATGACCGCATATGCAGAGGTTGATGATGCTGTTGAGGCAATGCGGGCTGGAGCTTACGATTACATTGCAAAGCCTTTCGACTCCCGTGACGTCATCAGGACAGTTCGTCGCGCTTTGGACGAGCGGAATCTCACAAATAAAACAAAGGTTCTTCCAAGCCGGGTTCAAGAAATAAAAACTCTCCGTGAAATGATGGGAGCAAGTGATAAAATTACGCGGCTTGTATCCGACGTGAAGTGCGTTGCAGCGTCGGACCTTAGCGTGGTCATTGCAGGTGAAACCGGATCGGGAAAGGAGCTCGTCGCCAGAGCCATCCATCACGCATCTCCTAGATCAAAAGCTCCTTTTATTGCTATAGATTGCGGGGCAATTCCAGAGACTCTATTGGAGAATGAACTTTTCGGCCATGAAAAGGGTTCTTACACAGGGGCAGATCGTCAAAAAATGGGAAAACTGCAGTCAGCCGAAGGAGGAACTCTATTCTTAGACGAGATCGGAGATTTACCTATTGGTTCCCAGGCCAAATTCCTCCGGGCCCTTCAAGATAGGACATTCTACTATGTAGGAGGCATGAAGTTGATAACGCTAGATGTTCGCATAATTGCAGCATGCAACCGTGATCTCCATGTCCTGACCACTTCGGGAGCCTTTCGACAAGACCTTTTTTACAGGCTGAACGAGTTCACCATGACCATTCCTCCCCTCCGTGAACGAAGAGAAGACATTTTATTTCTGGCTAAACGGTTTTTGGACATTATGAATATTGATCTCAATAAATCAGTAAAAGGATTTTCGGAATCTGCCCTCGACATTCTATTACATCACGAGTGGCCCGGGAATGTCAGAGAGCTTCAATCCTGCATTCGCCGGGCAGTTCTTCTTGCTGATGATCTAATCACAGAAGAACATCTTGACATTGAAAGAGACCTTGTGCCTTCTCTGGCTTTTGCTCAGGAGGTTCCGGGAATGCCTTGGCAAGACTTTTCGTTAAAAGAGATTATAGAGCGAAACAACGTTGCCGTAGAACGAAAAGTGCTCTTCGAGGTGCTAAAACACACAAATGGGAACAAGGCAAAAGCGGCGAGAATACTTAAGATAGACTATAAAACAATTCATACCAAGTTGAAGAAAGTGGGAATTCCAGCTTATGGAGGCGGATTATGACTAAAAAGAAAAGAGATACGGAAAGAGAAGGACTGGGCGGCGTAGAGGGCTTTCTGAAAGGATTTACGGACATTGTGGAAAAGTTGGGCGAACTGGCTGAAAAAGGAGAACAATTTTCCAGAAGCGGTGAATTTCATGGAAAAGACAAGAATCTCAAGGGGGTCTATGGTGTCTCTGTCAAATTTGGTCTGGGAGATCAGGGAGTTAAGGTGGAACCCTTTGGTAACATCCGTAAAGATGAGGCAACCGGCCAGTCTGTTGTCCAGGAGATCCGCGAACCCATTGTGGATGTTTTCGAGGAGGCGGATCATATTCTGCTTGTTGCCGAAATGCCGGGGATCGGCGCAGATGACATTCGACTCGACATCAAGGATGACCTACTGACAATCTATACGGAGAAGAAAGACAAAAAGTACCGCAAGGAAGTCCTCTTACCCGGTCGTTATACCAAGGAGAAGATGCTGGTCACCTGTAACAACGGCATTGTTGAGATAAAGTGCGTCAAATGAAAATCACCCCAACCGCCCTGTGACAAAAAGAGGCGTTGGAGGATTTGGGTTATGTAACAATTTTCAGTTGAAAAAGAAAGGACCAGATAAATATGCCGGAAGAATTAACGATCAAGCTCAAGGTTGCTGAAGCTCTCACCAAAGACGTGGGCCGGGCCTTCGCCCGAATGGGTCCTGAGGACATGAAAAAGCTGGCGCTTGCCATCGGCGATACTGTGGAGATTGCCGGTAAACGAAAAACAGTATGCAAAGCAATGCCCGCTTTCAAGGAACTACGCGGCCAGAGTCGTATTCAGCTGGATGGGCTGTCCCGCGAAAATGCAGGTGCCGGTCTCGATGAGTTCGTCACCGCCTGCAAGATTACATGCCAGCCGGCGAATCGTGTGGTGATCGCTCCGATCAACATTACCCCCGCGGACCGTGACTTGAAATATATTGGCAGTCTCCTCGACGGCTTGCCCGTCATAACAGGGGACCGCATCCAGGCCAACCTTTTCGGCAGTCGTTCAGCACATTTCAAGGTGGGGAGCACGACACCCCAAGGACCTATCCTCATCAATCCGACCACCCAGCTTACCATAGGGAAGACCCAAGACGAGGCAGTTGCCCGCAGCCTTTCCTATGAGGATATAGGGGGGCTTAAACCCCAGCTCCAGCGGATCCGTGAGATGATAGAGCTGCCTCTCCGCTATCCTGAGGTATTTGAACGCCTTGGGATCGATGCGCCCAAGGGAGTCCTTCTCTACGGCCCGCCTGGAGGTGGCAAAACGCTGATCGCACGGGCAATTGCCCACGAGACGGATGCCAATTTTTTCTCCGTGAGCGGCCCGGAGGTCATCCATAAGTTTTACGGTGAGAGCGAGGCCCACCTGCGAAAGATATTTGAGGAGGCCACCCGAAAGGGCCCGAGTATCCTCTTCCTTGATGAGATCGATGCCATCGCGCCACGCCGCGAACAGGTGGTGGGGGATGTGGAAAAAAGGGTGGTGGCGCAGCTCCTCGCCCTGATGGACGGGCTCAACAAGCGCCAGAACCTGATTGTGATTGCCGCTACGAACATTCCTAACGCCCTGGATCCGGCACTTCGCCGGCCGGGGCGTTTCGACAGGGAGATTTCAATTCCCATTCCTGACCGCAACGGAAAGCTGGAGATCCTAGAGATTCACAGCCGCGGCATGCCCCTAGCGAAAGACATTGATATGGAACAACTTGCGGACATCACCCATGGTTTCGTTGGCGCCGATCTGGAAGCCCTGTGCCGTGAGGCCGCCATGAGCTCACTTCGACAGATCATGACCGATGTAGATTTCGAGATGAGCGGTATCAGCTACGAGAAAATCGCAAAGATCGAGGTCTGCATGGATGATTTTCTTGCCGCTCTGCGCGATATCGAGCCTTCAGCCATACGGGAAGTGTTTGTTGAGATACCGGATGTTCACTGGCAGGATGTGGGGGGGCTTGGAGTGACAAAAAAACGTCTAGTAGAGGCGGTGGAGTGGCCTCTGAAATACGGCCCTTTCTTTAAGAAGGCAGGGATCAAGGCGCCGAAGGGCATACTGCTCTCAGGTCCTCCCGGGTGCGGCAAGACCATGCTGGCAAAGGCTATTGCCACAGAGAGCCGGGTGAATTTCATCTCCGTAAAAGGTCCTGCCCTGANNATCTGAACGGGGGGTGCGGGAAATTTTTCACAAAGCCCGGCAGGCCGCGCCGTGCATTATTTTCTTCGACGAGATAGATGCGATGGTTCCTACAAGAAGTGCCGGCACCTCGGATTCGCACGTCGCTGAGAGAGTTCTCAGCCAGTTTCTCGCAGAATTCGACGGCATTGAGGAACTGAAGGGGATCCTGGTGCTTGGGGCGACAAACAGACTGGACATGATGGATCAGGCCGTGCTCAGACCGGGACGGTTTGACCAGATAGTGGAGATACCGGCGCCGGACGAAAAAGACCGTGAGGAGATCTTCGCCGTCCATCTTCGCAATAAACCCCTTGGGCCGGGGATCAGTGCTGCTCAGTTGGCCTCAAGAACAGAAGGGTTAAATGGCGCCGAAATTGCCTCGATTTGCACAAAAGCTGCGTTCATGGCCGTCCGCACGGCAGTGGAGGCAGAAGCGACAAATCCTGCTGAAGACGTAGAAGTACTTATCGAAGCCGTATACATGGAAGCGGCACTGGAGGAAATAAAACAGGTGTAAAGATGCAGGATGTTATTTATTTGTTTTGCGTTGCCCGTTCCAATTGCCTGCCGGAGATGGCGGGATATAGCATGGATGGCCGAAGTCCCATCTTCTTGTTCAATTTTCTGGATATTGCGGCGATAGTGAGCAGTGTTCCCGTTGAGGAATTTATCGGACCCGCAGCGGAATCCAATTTGAAAGACCTGTCATGGATCGGCCCTCGCGCTTGCCGTCATGAAGAAGTCATTGAACAGATTATGTGCCATGCACCCGTGCTTCCGATTCGATTCGGAACGATTTTCTCATCTCCCGAAAGATTGGGAATTTCATTGAAAGAGCACTACGGTGCGATTTCACGGTTTCTTGATGATGCGGCTGAAAAGGAAGAGTGGGCTGTTAAAGGACTCCTGAATAGAAAGAAAGCCGAAGAGATCCAATATAAGGCCCTTCTTGCCTGTGAGGCGGACAATCTCGCTTCTTCTCCGGGGATGGGGTACTTCCGGGAAAAGAAAATCAGGACTGATGCAGGGGTGGCATTTAGGGGCAAGATTGAAAAAATTTTAAATGAGATCAGGAACGATTTGAGCCGTTATGCGGCAGATATTTGTGAACGTCGCCTGCTCTCTCGTGAAGCAACTGGAAGCGATCTGGATATGGTTATAAACTGGGCATTTTTTGTGCCGCGCTCGGTAAAGCAGAATTTTTTAGCAAGAATAGACCGGGCAAATAAAGACTACTCCGGAGATGGTTTCGTCTTTGCGTTTACGGGACCGTGGCCCCCTTATAGTTTTTCTCCTTCGCTCGATACGGAGGCAGGCCAATGAACTACCTGCTTTATTGTATTTTTAGCAGTACGGATCATCAAGTGCCAGAGATGGCTTTGGGTGTCGGAGGGCAACCGGTTTTCCTGATTGCCGAAAATGGGTTGAGTGCCGCCGCTTCCCAGATTCCTCAGCCAGATCTGAACCCCGGCATCACCGAGATCAAGGCATATGGAAAAGTAGTTGAGGCATATAATTCTAAACGTACGGTGATTCCCATGCGCTACGGCTGCTGGTTTAAGGAGAAATCGGACATCATTCGCCTTCTTGAAGAACGCCACAGAGAATACGAGATACTTATCGAAAAATTGATTGATAGTGTAGAAATGGGTGTGCGTATCATTATCCCGGGGGCAGATTGCGAATCTTCAGGTACTGAAACTCTGCAATCCTTGCCTCCTGCCGCCTGGCGCGCTTACCTTGAAGCTCGAAAGTCCCATTACGCAGAAAGGGAAAGATTCGCCGGAGAAAACAGCGCATTGATTGAACGATGCCGAGCAGCTTTCTCCGGACTTTTCACCCAATCAAAATGGGAAATCTCACCCTTTCGGGATTCATTTTCGGCAATCAACAATCAGCTACTGTCCCTTTACTTCCTCGTACCGAAGCGTTCTCTCGAATCTTTCCGCCAGGCATTTCGGCTAATGAGAAATCAGGATTCCGCATGGTTCCTCCTGAGCGGCCCCTGGCCACCTTACAACTTTGTGATACCTGACCCAAAGGGAAGTCATGACATCCTGAAGAACTGAGTCCCTCGGTTCTGAAATTCGTTGTTTTCCGGCATCGTATGTTTGGTTAATCATTTTGGAGAATGTAAAAATCGGAAAGGATTCTCTTGATGGACACAGATACTTCGAAGAAAGTTCAACTTGCCTCGGCCAATCATTACAAAAAGCTCTATACGATGCTTTTAGAATCTACCCCCTCATCAGTTCTGGTGATCAATAGGGATTTGCGCATCGTCTCAGCCAACCGGAATTTTCTGGAAAAGAGCCAGCGATCCTTGTCCAACACCGTCGGGCAGCGGCATGAAAAGGTATTTCCTGAAATTATAATGGATCATATAAACATAGCAAAGCTCATCCGGCGCGCATTGACCAAGAACGAGCCAATCCGGGGGGAGCGAATGACCTATCGGGCCCCAGGCGTGTCTTTAAGGATTTACTATTACAGTATCATCCCCATCACATGGCAGGGGGTTACAGAGGGCGTGATGCTGCTTATGGACGATGTAACCGAGCAGGTGCGGTTGAGCGAAGAAGTCCGCCGCATGGAACGTCGTTTAGCGAGCATCGTGGAAAGCGTCATTGATATCGTAACCTCAACTGATACTGATGGAAATATCTTAACATGGAACAGGGCGGCCGAGACGCTCACAGGGTATACCGTCGAGGAAGTCACGGGGAATGCTTTTTTAGAATATCTTGACCAGGCTTATCGGAAGAAGTTATGGCAAATATTTTCAAGTATGAAGGCCAGCAAGAAATCGCATATGATAGAGTGTAATATCGAAACAAAGCGCGGTGTCTTTATTCCCATCGCCTGGCATATCTCCCCGATGGAGGATGAAATGAACCAGACTGTAGGACTCGTTGCGGTGGGGAGGGATCTGACAGAACGCCGTAAACTTGAGACGCAGCTTCTACAATCACATAAATTGGCCGCGTTGGGTGTGATGGCCGGTGGAATTGCACATGAGATCCGAAACCCCCTGACGATCTGCTCTTCTGCTGCCCAGTTTCTCAGAGATGAGATTGTCGACACTGACTTTCGAAAGGAATGTGCCGAAAAAATCTACAACGGCATCACCAGGATTTCCACCATCATAGAAAACCTTCTGAGATTTGCACGGCCCTCGGTGAAATCTGCGATGTCTTGTATAAACATCATTTCGCTCATTCAGGAAACAATCACCTTGGTAGCTCACCAGGCGGGGATTCAGAAGATTAAAATTAAAACCAGTTTTCCCACGGAGGCCTCTGAGGTAAACGGCATACCATCTCTGCTTCAGCAGGTATTCATGAATCTGTTTTTGAATGCCATGAATGCCATGCCGGATGGAGGAATCCTCGATATCTCCCTGAAAATCGTTGAAGATGGAGTTGCGGTTCGGATTTCAGACACGGGTCATGGTATTCCAAAAAAATATATTGACAAGATATTTGACCCCTTCTTTACCACATCGCCGATCGGCAAAGGCACCGGATTGGGCCTTTCCCTCTGCTACTCCATTATAAATCAGCACAAGGGCGCCATTGACGTGGAAAGCATCGAGAGAAAGGGGAGTATCTTTACCGTAAAGTTGCGTCGTACATGATAGCAGATTTAAGCGATGAAAAGACTTGTTCTCATTGTAGATGATGAACCGGATATTTGCTGGGCCCTCGATAAGATATTTAGAGATGCAGGGATTGATTCCCAAAAGGCGCTGAGCGGCAAAGAGGCGTTAACTGCTATGAAGGAAAATATATTCCGGTTGGTTTTTCTCGATGTAAAGCTTACGGACATTGATGGAATCGAACTGGCAAAGCGAATTCAAAAGATTGATTCGTCCATTTGCATCGTGCTGATTTCCGGGTACTTTTACAAGGAAGATTTCACCGTGAAGAAAGCTCTGCACGATGGATTGATCTCCGGCTTCATCAGCAAACCCTTTCGCAACAAAGATATTATCCAGACAATCAAGATGGCGGGTATTTTGTAAACCCCAGATATGGAAAAAGACATTAATCTATGGAGATTAATCCATAGCGTCCATTCCTTATCGCGCCTGTCAGATAGCATATTCTTGCAGAATCAACCTCAATCATTGGTGTCCAAGATGTGCATTGCTTTGCCGCGCTCGCAATGACAATTCGTTCAATCACAGCGCTGTACTGTCATTATGGTGAGCGTAAGCATCGCGGCATTCTCATTACACGCGCTGCAAAAATCAGCTTTGAAAATAAGATTCCTGTTTCTTAAGAGTTGGTATGGCTTTCGCACATCAGGAATTAATAACGGGGCATGCCTGTTAAAGAAACCCATATTGGGCACAAACAAATTCATGAGAAAGGAGATGCATTATGGCGAAGGTTCAGAAATCAACGGACTCCTCAAGTTTAGCAGAAGTTGTAGATCGCATTCTTGACAAAGGTATTGTTATTGATGCCTGGGTGAAAGTATCGCTCGTCGGTATCGAGCTTCTGTCCATTGAGGCGAGAGTGGTTATTGCTTCGGTTGAGACCTACCTGAAGTATGCCGAGGCTATCGGCCTGACAGCAAGCGCAGCCGCGCCAGCCTGAGGCTGAATAGCGGAAGCCCTTTTGTGTGGCGGGGACCTAATTCCGGTTGCCCCGCCCACAGAAGACCAAAACTTGAAAGGTCAAAAGAAGGATAAGGAGATGCATTATGGCGAAGGNNACTGATGACATGACTCGGTTGTGTGGGGAAATAGTTTCCCTGCGAAACGACCGTGAGTTTCTCATGGCGGAGTTGGCGAGCGGCGCGAGAGATTTGACAGATTTTGTCGCCTCGATGCAGGCCGATTTTTGCGATGCCCGCAAAAAGATGGCAAAGAAGACGAAGTCCGAGCGCGTAGCGTTTGTATCCGGTGTGAAGAAAAAGGTCATGAGGATGAGAAAGGAAACGAACGGTGATCTTGCCGGTGCCCGTCGCGCCTGGTCCGGTAAGCGTAAGTGACCGCCGCGCCAGCCTGAGGCTGAATAGCGGAAGCCCTTTTGTGTGGCGGGGACCTAATTCCGGTTGCCCCGCCCGCAGAAGACCAAAAAAAGGATAAGAAGCATCATCATGGGTAATTTAACTGATGACATGACTCGGTTGTGCCGGGGAGAGGAACTCAATCCCCCTTTACAAAAGGGGGGTGTGAGGATTGAGATTAATTATCAATAAAAGTCTAAAATCATGGAGTGATGGCAAAATGAAAGATACAGCATTGAAAGTTCTATCAACGTCAACATTCAGGGTGCAAACCGATGGCGATAACGTCCTGCCAGAACCAAGCGATGCATTTGTCTCATCGCCATTTGTCGAGCAGGTCGTAGCACGGGCTATGGTCTATATTGAGGCAGGTTATCCAATCCATTTTGCCGGTTCCGCCGGAACAGGAAAAACGACCCTGGCCTTTCACGTTGCCGCGCAAATTGGCCGTCCTGTAACCCTCATTCACGGAGATGACGAGTTTGGCAGTTCAGACTTGGTGGGGCGCGACATTGGCTATCGCAAGCATAAGGTCATAGACAACTTCATCCACTCTGTCCTGAAGACAGAAGAAGAAATGAAAAGCCTCTGGATGGACAATCGCCTGACCACCGCCTGCCAGAATGGTGATACTCTCATCTATGACGAGTTTAACCGTACCCCGCCCGAGGCAAATAACGCGCTCCTGAGCATCCTATCTGAGAAAATCCTTAACCTGCCTAAACTCCGCAGGAGTGGAGAAGGTTATATCGAAGTGAACAAGGACTTTCACGCGATTTTTACCTCCAACCCGGAGGAGTATGCAGGTGTCCACAAGACCCAGGATGCATTGATAGACCGTCTTATTACGATTAACCTTGGACACTATGACCGCGAAACGGAGATTCAAATCACTATCGCTAAATCAGGCATTTCCAGAGAGGATGCTGAAATAATCGTGGACATTGTGAGGGAATTGCGTGGTGTGGGTGTCAACAATCACCGGCCAACGGTTCGGGCCTGCATCGCCATAGGAAAAATCATCGGCCTCCATGGGAGCCATGCACGGTGGAATGACGACTTCTTCCGATGGGTCTGCCGTGACGTCCTCAGTACGGATACGGCGAAAGTCACCCGGGGCGGTCAATCGATTATGATGGAAAAACTGGAAGAGGTGATCCGTAAGGTCTGTGGAGAGCGTAAACAGGTAAAAAGAAAAGAAAGGAAAAGGAATTGAACTATGCCTACCCCTAAAAAAATTATTCGCGGAATGCAAGATATTCGAAGCATCTCGGGAAGGGTCGATCAAGCAGCCCTATTATACAAAGGATATATGAAATTGAGCTGTCTTGAGATGGAGAAATTCAGGCGTGGCAAGGAAAGATCAAGTGCGATGCAGCGTGTGAATAACATAGACAGCCGCTTCAACGACATCGATGCCAAAAAGAAAATGTTATTACGAGCCCTGGGTGATTTAGAGAATGGTGAAAATAAGCAGAAGGATATTGAGCACAATCAGTCACCCCGTCGGTCGTCAACAGCAGGACTTAAAATCAGGTATTAAGAAGGAGATCTGATGATCACGCTGAAGAATTCCCGCCATGTACAAACGACTCGAAACATTAAGCGTTTTAGGTCATGCCGTGCAAACACGGGGTTCTCGCTTGCCAATCTGGATGATGAGAGGATATATCGAGAAAGCATCGCCCTAATCGACAGAATTTTGCAGCATTCCTGGCTCGCTCAACTATGGAAGAAGCATATGGCACGATGCAGGCTGATGAAGGTATTCTATTTCCAGTAAATTAAAGAATAAAGGAGACCATGCGATGAAAATCAACTGTCTTTCCTGCGGGCATAAGGTTGATGTTGACGATGCCTACAGTGATTACGAGGGGCAGATTAAATGTTTTGTGTGCTCAGCTATGCTGGAAATCTGTGCAATAGATGGCAATCTTAGATATGTCAAGCTCGTAAATGTGCACGACGTCCAGCTGCGAAGTCAAGATAACGTACAAGCCATTTGAAATCACAACAGAAAGGATTTCATGCGCTATGGCACAAAAAATGAAAATAAAAAGAGGAAGGTACCTGTACGCCATCACAAATCCGGGGGAGCGTTCTTACGGTCCATGCGGCATCGAGGGGGGTGATGTCTACGCCGTTTCTAATGGGCGCCTGGCAGCAATAGTCAGTGATCTTTTCGAGACAAAGATCCGCCCTGAGCGTCGTCATCTCGCTGCCCACCAGGAAGTGCTTAAAAGGCTGATGACAGAGAGCACACCGCTTCCCATGGCATTCGGGACCATAGCAGAAGGCCCAGAAGCAATCAAAAAAATACTCTCCCTCAAACAGAAGGATTTCCTTCTTCAACTCCAGCGCGTGGCTGAAAAGACAGAAATGGGGTTGCGCGTTTACCTGGACGTACCCAACATCTTCGAGTATTTCGTCCATACCCATCCGGAATTGAGATTAGTCCGTGATCGCCTTCTTGGTAAGCACCGGGAACCGCGCCAGGAGGACAAGATCGAAGTTGGAAGGATATTTGAACGTATCCTGAATGAGGACCGTGAAGAACACTCAGAAAGAGTTGAAGAGATA
This sequence comes from Syntrophaceae bacterium, assembly GCA_003142635.1. GTDB lineage: Bacteria > Desulfobacterota > Syntrophia > Syntrophales > UBA2185 > Fen-1135. The sequence goes on from PLMX01000242.1 coordinate 13,143, forward strand.
TTAAAGGCTTGTTGCATTGAGATAAAACGTACCTTGCTCAGGAACGAACGGGAGATTGTGAATCTAGCCTGTCTTGTGGAGTGCAATTCGCGAGAGGCCTTCGAAGCCGGCATATTCAAGGCGGCAGGTCTGTTTGACAACCATTTTGCGTTTGACTACAACGGCCCCTGGGCACCTCACAATTTTGTTGAGGCAAGTATCAAACTGTAATGCTCAATCGAAACCGGATAATTCTATGCTGATAGTTGATGATATTTTACTATTCCCGATTAACAGTTTCCTGTGGATCTTTCGTGAAATCCATCATGCCGCCGAGGAGGAAGTTGCTAACGAAGCTGAAACTATCACCGCCGAATTGAGAGAACTCTACATGATGCTCGAAACCGGGCAAATCACGGAAACGGAGTTCAACGACAGAGAAAAGAATCTCCTTGACCGTCTGGATAGCTTGGATGCGCAAGAAACCAGTAACGGGCTAATGTCGGTAGATAATTGAAACTGGTCGAGGGGTTCAAACACGGGCATGGGAAATATAAGAAGATATGTTTGCACCCTCTTTTTTGAACAATCGGAATCTCAGACTGCTGCTGTTCGGCGGCAAAGGAGGTGTCGGGAAGACCACCTGCGCCACCGCGGCAGCGATCAGCTTAGCCTCGAAATATCCTCAAGAATCCTTCCTCCTTGTCTCAACAGATCCGGCACACTCGCTTGCCGATAGCTTAGCCGGCTCTCGGCCTCCTCCCAATTTAAAAGTCCTGGAGTTAAATGCCCAGGAATATCTGGATGCTTTCAAGGAAAAGCACAACCGGAAGCTCCATGAGATCGCGGCACGGGGGACGTTTCTTGATGAAGATGATGTCAACCGCCTTTTAGGTCTTTCCTTGCCGGGGATGGACGAAATCGTGAGTTTTCTCGAAATCTCCGGATGGGTGGAAGATAAGCGTTATGGCTGTATCATTGTGGATACAGCACCTTCCGGACATACGATAAGACTCCTGGAGATGCCCGACATAATCCGGAAATGGCTGGAAGCGCTGGATGCACTCCTGGCCAAACATCGCTACATGAAAAAGCTTTTCAGCGGCGCCTATCGTAGGGATGAGCTTGACCACTTCCTCGAAACGCTCGCTTTTACGGTAAAACAGGTGCAAAGCCTGCTAAAGGATCAGGTCCGTTGCCTTTTTGTGCCGGTGACGATCGCCGAAAAATTAAGCATCCGCGAAACGGCTGCACTTGTGGATGAAATAAACCGGATTAAACTGCCTGTTACGGACATCATTGTCAACAAGCTCTATCCGGCAAACTCCTGTCAATTCTGCATTGAAGAACATGCCCGACAGATGAGGGATTTGTATAATATTTCCAGTTTTAAAGCTTTATCCGGGTGTACTCTTTGGGGAGTTCCTCTTTTCGCGATAGAAGTTCGCGGCATGGAACGCCTTGAGGCTTTCTGGCGCAGCATCGGAAACCTTACCGGCATTTTCCCCATTCCCCGGCTAGTGCCGGCAGAATCCACCATCAGGGTTGAGGCGGCTACTTTTCACCCGTCAACAGATGCAAAACTCCTTCTTTTTGCGGGTAAGGGTGGTGTGGGAAAGACTACTATGGCATGTGCCACAGCGATACGCCTGGCACGTGATTTTCGCGATAAGGAACTCCTTCTTTTCTCAACAGACCCCTCACACTCCCTATCGAGCTGTTTTGACGTAGAAATAGGTCCTGAGCCCAAACGACTGTCCCCGGGATTATCCGCCATGGAGATTGATGCAAAGGCCGAATTCGATGCGCTCAAGAGGTTGTATCAAGAGGAACTGGAACTTTTTTTGAGTACCCTTTTGCCAAATCTTGATCTGACCTTCGATCGCGCGGTGATGGAGAAGATTCTGGATTTGTCACCTCCCGGACTCGACGAGGTGATGGCTCTTACCCGGATGATGGAGTTCCTTGCGGAGGGCCGTTACGATTTCATTATCCTCGATACGGCTCCTACAGGACATCTGATTCGTTTCCTGGAACTTCCGGAACTCATCAATCAATGGCTTAAGGTATTTTTTGAGCTCTTTCTGAAATATAAAAACATTTTTGTTTTTCCCTGCATATCGGAGCGCCTTGTAAAGATATCAAAGAATCTCAAGCAACTGCGGAGCATCCTCGGCGACTCGACCCGTTCTCAACTCTACGTCGTTACCATTTTGACAGAAATGGCCTTCGCAGAGACTAAAGACCTGATGGCTGCCTGCTGGCGGCTCGGAATTAACACGCCGGTAATGTTTCTCAATCTTGCCACACCTGTCAGTGATTGTGACTTATGCTCTCAGTTAAACAGGAAGGAGTCGATAATGAACTCATTGTATCGCCAGACCTTTAGATGCATGCATCAAACCCTTATATATCGACAGGGAGAACCCAGAGGTCTTCGTCAACTTAGTAAGCTGGGAGAGGCACTTTACCTGCAAGCAGGTCAGAATTTGTTCAAGAAAGTAATTCCGGAAGGCGGTCATGTAAATACTTTACCTCCCCTTGCTTACCAATGTCAGGAAGAAAGGGGAACACATTGAAATCAATTGTAAGGCGGAAAATACAAATTCAGGATTCAAGGAATCAAGTGAAATGCAAAATGCAAGAGGCAAGAGGCAGGATGCGGGGTGCAGGGTGCAAGGTCAGAGCTTCCTTGTAACCTGGCCCTTGATCCTTGAGTCCTTGAATCCTTTTTTACAACTGAATGGGATAAGAACCATAAATAAGGATGAATTTAAATGGCTGATTATCAATACGACGACGAAGAACACCTCTCGCTTTGCGAGGCGCTCGATCGCATTCTCAACAAAGGCGCCGTGGTGTGCGGGGAGGTGACCATCTCAGTTGCCAATATCGATTTAATTTATCTGGCATTGCAGGTTATCCTCACATCCATAGAAGGGGCTCGCCAGATTTTGGCCCCGACAGGAGAAGGAAAAACACAATGAATCAATTTGAAAGAGTCAAAGTGGAGTCCGAAGACGTCAGCAATTTTGCCAGAATCATGGGGGAAAACTCTATTCAGTTATCTCCTCAATCTACCGCCACGCAAGCCCGGGCAGGCCGATTGAACCTGGATCAGGAGAGTACAAAGAATGGTATAGGCCAACTGGTGCTCACGTTAGTGAAGCTTCTGCATGAACTTCTTGAACGCCAGGCAATTCGGCGTATCGATAGCGGGTCTCTCAATGATAACGAAATTGAGAGGCTCGGTGTTACATTCATGCGGCAGGCCAAGGAAATTGAAAGACTGCGGAGAGAATTTGGCCTGGAAGAGGAGGACCTCAATCTTGACCTTGGGCCCCTCGGGAAACTACTATAGGGAGGAGAGAAGATGGCAATACAGCGAGCCACACAGCACTCAATACAATCCACGAACCTGGCGGACCTGCTTGAACGGATATTGGATAAAGGTGTCGTCATCGCCGGTGATATCAAGATCAAGCTGGTCGATGTGGAGCTCCTGACGATCCAGATTCGCCTTGTGATTTGTTCAGTGGATAAGGCCAAGGAAATGGGACTGGATTGGTGGGCAAACAACCCAGCCTTCAAATCACTGGGTAATCAAGAACAGCCAGCGGGATCACTGCCCCAGGTCGAGGAACGACTGGAACGGCTGGAGGCATCTTTTGATAGGTGGCAGGAAAGCCTATCATAGGAAGTGAACCAAGAAGGTGAAATATGGACGTTAAGCCACTTAATGCTCACAATTCTATTACTGCTCTTGCCACATGTCAACGAACTGTGCAGATTATACTGCAGCGTCCTTCGTCCCCTGCGCCTGTTTCTCCTGCCAATATTATCGATTGCATTGACATACGGACTCCGACGAACACGCACATACTGCAATATAAGCCTTTTGCCAATCTTCTCGCAGAGGAAAAAGGCGCATTCATAAATATATGGGTTTAAAGGCTCTAAGGCCTTTAAACAATTACCTGCGGGTCATCGGGAGAAGTGAAACGACGAGGCGGGACATTCCTGTCCCGTTTCGGAGTAGCGGGATTAGAGAAGCACCACCACCGTTGGGTTTGTCTGGTTCATAGGGAATAGAAAAATGGGGCAGAGAGTAAAAATAGATGAAAACCGGCGCATAAGATTAGAGGAAACCTCCTCAATGAAAATCAGCCGATGACTGTTGCTGACATGCCAAAACATGTCGGAAAGCTGCATCCATGAAGTGTTTGATTGTCGATGATTCAATACGCGTTATCGAAGGGGTGAGGGCTCTTCTGGCCAGTATTGAGGGATTAGAATTCATAGGCCAGGCCACGAATGCAAACGATGCTGTCGAGGCCATACTAAGACTGAAACCTGATGTGGTGATATTAGATATTCGCCTCATTGGCAAGGATGGGATGAATGTTCTTGAACGTATCAAGAAAGAACAACCACCGCCTGTTGTCATTATGCTTACCAACTATCCCGATCCGCTGTATCGGAAGAAATGCAGAGAACTTGGTGCGGAATATTTTTTCGATAAGGTAACGGAAATTGAAAGCTTTATTAAAGTACTAAGAACACTGGCTCAGAATCCTTCTCAAGGATAATTGCCATTGCGATATTAATGGCAAGATGAGACGCATTACAAAATGTCAAGCAGCAAGTTTGGGTTAAGGAGGAAAGAATATGTTTAATTTCGAGAAGGATTCACGTATCTCCGCACGAACTAGGGTGGTTAAGGGGAAGAAGCCCTATCAGGCTATCATCCGCAACATCACCGAGCGCAGGGAGATAGAAAATGGGCTGGAAAAAGCCCGTAAAGAACTCGAAGTAACTAATATATCCGAAGATGAAACCCGCGAATACGCCGAGAGTATCATCAACACCGTACGCGAACCCTTAATCATTCTGGATCAAGATCTCAGGGTGGTCACGGTCAGCCGTTCCTTCTATGA